>JAHDDF010000070.1 GCA_020629475.1 Saprospiraceae bacterium | reverse complement strand
GCGAGGTATTCCCCGTTCGGGGACAAGGCAAGTCGGTTAACGGGATAGCCTACACGGATAGCCGCTACCTCACTCAAATCAGATGAGTTCCAAACCATGATACTACTATCCTCGGAACTAGTTATGAGGTAATCCTTGGTAGCTACCATACCTCCAACGAAATCATCATGGGCTTCCCCTCCATCTTTCATAGAGGAAGGCTTTTTCTTAAAGCTGCTTAATGGTTTTAGAAAGGAATCCTCAAAAGCGGCGGCACCTAAGTCACCTTCATTCCAAGACTCCAAAAAGGATTTTTCATTCATATTTCGAAAATATTTTTACTTGAATTTAGCCTACCAAATATACGCAAATAAATTAAAAAATAGAAGTAATTTAATTACAAAATTTTATTTTTTGCCCGTTGTTACTTAATGGATGATCCCGGTACGATTTTTCAAGCATTAAAAGAAAAATACCCATAAATTGATGAGTGCTTCAAACGGTAACTTGAAATTTAAGCAGAGCACCGCAATACTCCGCACCAACAATCATGAATCCACTCTAAACAATGGAAAACCAAAGTTTTAATTGATGGAGAACTTTGAGTCCATACCTGAATTCATTCTTAATGCGGAAAAACACCTTCCCAATTTCCCGGGCAAGGCTAAGGAGGTATTGGAAAAATCCTACGACTCGCACTACTCTAAATTAGGACCTAAAGAAAAGGCTTTGTTCCATGAAATAATGGGACGAAGTAATACTTCATTGGATCTTTTCAATGAAGGTCTGTCCGACTTGGACAAAGCACTAAAATTCTGTCCCGTGGGGGGTGAGGCGTATCATCGGGTTCATAAATTCCGTGGGATTGTACTGACCCTTCTTTATCGGATAGACGAAGCAAAAAAGGCCCTTACCCCTGCCGTAAAATTCTTTGAGGAGAAAAACCTACCACTTGAAACAGCGGAATCCTATGGTTATCTCGGTGTAGCGCTTTTAAAGGAAACCAAACTAACCGAAAGTCTCGAAACGCTTCTAAAAGGACTAAACCTAGCCCAAGAACACGGGAGCCACTTCCTTATGGGAAGGATATCCTCCTTCATAGGAATCATCCACTTGTGGTTAAAAAACAACCCGGAGGCTAAAACCTGGTTCAAGAGCGCCAACCACCATTTGGAAGCTTGCGGGTTTACCAAGGGCATTGCTGCCGTTTCCGTAAACTTGGCTACGGCGCAACTCAACTTGGGAGAACCGGAGCAATGCATTGAGGCATTGCACAAGGCACTTAAAAATATCCCCGAAAAAGAACACTCGAAAAGATCCGTCGTTGCCATTATTCATAACAATATGGGTAACGCCTATATGCATGAAAACATAATGGATCGTGAGGCAGCTATCAGGCACCATAAAAAGGCATATAAAATAGGCAAAAGCATCAATCTCAAAAACGGGATTTGCCATGCCGCATACGGTCTTGTAAATGCCCTTACCAAGGATAGGTTTAACCTGCCTAAAAACGAATCTTATGAATGGCTCGAGGAAATCCTTTACGACGCAAAGGAAATAGCGGAGCAATCCGATGACCTCATGCTCAACCAAACCACATGGGGTGCCTTGTCTAATTATTACAAGGCATTAGGTAGGTTCGAGGAGGCATACATGTACTTGGAAATGCTGATGCTTTTCAAGGAGGATCACTGGGAGAAAGAGAAAATAGCATCCGTAAATACGCTTCAAATCCAATCGGAATTACAGCAAAAAGAGCTGGAATTGCAACAGGCGGAATTGGCAAAAAAGGAATTGGAACTCCAACAAAAAAGAGAACTTTCCGAGGTCAACAAACGTCTTGAAAAGGAAGTGGAATTCCGTACCATAAAACTTACCTTGAAAAATAGGGAGTTGGAGGAATTCGCTTACGTAGTAGCCCATGACCTTAAGGAGCCGATACGTTCCATCGTTGGTTTTTCCCAAATTTTAGAACGAAAACTCAGTGGAAAATTAAATTCTAACGAGGAAGAACTCTTTAACTTCATCCTAACGGCCGGAAGAAACATGGACAACTTGGTGGAAGGACTACTCAAGTACACCACCATTAACATCCAAGGTAATTTTGAGGAAATAAACCTACCGAACATGGTGGAATTCCTCAAGTTAAACCTTAGGCAGAGCATGCATGACCTGGATGCTGAATTACATTCCGTCAATCTTCCGGATCATATACTTGGCGTTAAGGTAAGGATCAGGCAGTTGTTCCAAAACTTGGTTTCCAATGCCCTCAAATTCCGTCATCCGGAAAGGAAACCCGTAATCACGATTGGGTTCAGGGAGGAAACGCAAGAGTTTTACGTTCAAGATAATGGACAAGGAATAGCGGAGGAATATCACGAGAAAATTTTCAAAATCTTTAAACGACTCCACAAGAGAACCGAGGTACAAGGAACCGGTATCGGTCTTTCCATTTGCAAAAAAATCGTGGAACAGCACGGCGGTAGAATCCGGGTGGAATCCGTCCATGGTGAAGGAACGACTTTTCTCTTTACGCTTCCGCTTTAAGATAAGCCGACTTACCTTTGCGGCATGAGCCAAAAGTTGGAAAAGCACCTACATTCCAAGTTATCGAATAGAAAGGAAAAAGAAACCTACCGCAGCCTTCCTTCCAAGGAAGGGCTTATCGATTTTTCATCCAACGACTACCTAGGCTTCGCTACGGACAACCTGCTTCAAGTCAAGGGTAATCCGGGCGCGGGTGCTTCCCGACTCATCTCCGGCAACCACCTCGTACATGATGAAACTGAAAAGTTAATCGCGCAATACCACAAGGCGGAAACCGCTCTACTCTTCAATTCCGGTTATGATGCAAACGTAGGTTTGCTTGGGTGCATTTCAAGTACAGGGGATACCGTATTATTTGATGAATTATCCCATGCGTCCGTAAGAGAAGGCATTAAACTCGGAAGGGGAAAAGCCATTCCTTTCAAGCATAATGACTTGAAGGATTTACGAAACAAAATGACCCTAGCTACAGGGAATATTCTTGTAGCGACGGAAGGGATATTTTCCATGGACGGGGACGAAGCCCCCCTTGAGGAAATGGCGGATTTATGCCAAGAATTCGATGCGGCACTTATCGTGGACGAAGCACATTCAAGCGGTGTAATTGGGGATAAAGGAGAAGGATTGGTCAGTAGTTTAGGTTTGGAATCAAAGGTATTTGCGAGGGTTCATACTTACGGAAAAGCTTTTGGTTGTCACGGTGCCGCCATTCTTGGAAGCCCTGTCTTAAGAAACTACCTTATCAACTACGCACGCTCTTTTATTTTCACTACGGGAATACCACCCCACTCCGCCCTTGCCATTCAAATGGCATATAAAGAATTGGCAAAAACACAAAGGATAAAGCAACTTCACGAGAATATCTCCCTTTTTAAAAACACATTATCCGAAAATCGCAGTAAGGCATTTTTACCTTCCGCAAGTCCTATTCAAAGCTGGATCATCCAAGGAAGTAAAAACGTGAGAATCGCTTCAAAAATCATTCGGGAAAATGGTTATGACGTAAAACCAATCGTAGCCCCAACTGTTCCTGAAGGAACGGAAAGAATAAGGATTTGCATACACGCTTTCAATACCAAGGAGGAATTACTGGGCTTGGCAAATTGTATTAATCGAATTTAGATGAAGGAAAAAAAATACTTCGTAACGGGAATAGGAACGGAAATCGGGAAAACGGTTTGCTCCTCCGTTTTGGTACAAGCATTGGGAGCCGATTATTGGAAACCCGTCCAATCCGGTGATTTACACTTCACGGATTCAGATAAAATCAAGGCTTGGACCGATTGCCCTTGCATCCATCCTGAAGGATTTAGATTAAACACCCCTGCCTCACCCCACTATTCCGCGGAAGTGGACGGCGTAAATATTTCCTTGGATGATTTCGCCTTACCGGCAACGGAAAACACGCTAATCGTAGAAGGTGCGGGCGGTTTATTGGTTCCTTTAAATGATGAGGATACCATTTTAGACCTTATGAAATCCTTGGCGATTCCTTGCATCCTAATTTCCTCGAATTACCTCGGAAGCATCAATCATACCTTATTAAGTATAGAGATGTTGAAGTCCCAAGGAATTGAAATTGCAGCCGTTATTTTTTCAGGCAAGGAAAATCCGGTAACGGAAAGCATTATTAAAAAAATGGCGGGCTTGGAAGATGGCATTTTCCACCACATTCCGCCCTTGGAATCCATTGACAAGGAAAACATCCGAAAAGCCGCCCAAGGACTTACCTTTGCGGGATGAATATCGTAGAGAAAGACAGGAAGTACGTTTGGCATCCCTTCACCCAAATGAAAACGGCGGGTGATCCGCTCCACATAGAAAGGGCTAAGGGTATTTATTTATACGATGATAATGGCAATGCCATAATTGATGCCGTTTCCTCTTGGTGGGTCAACCTACACGGGCACGGGCATCCTTATATCGCTGGGGCAATCAAAGAACAAGCCCTGAATTTGGAGCACGTTATTTTTGCCGGTTTTACCCATACGCCTGCAGTAACTATCGCCGAACGTTTATTATCATATCTTCCCCACCAATCCAAGGTATTCTTCTCCGATGACGGTTCTACCGCCGTGGAGGTAGCCTTGAAAATGTGTATCCAATATTTCCACAACCAAGATATTCCAAGAAGACGAATCATTGCCTTGGAAGAAGCTTATCACGGAGATACTTTCGGCGCAATGTCCGCCGGAGGGGATTGCGGTTTTAATGGTCCTTTCAATGACTATTTCTTTCAAGTAGAACATATCCCCGCTCCTATCCCGGGTTCAGAGGAAGCTTCACTAACAGCTTTGCGGAAGGAATTGGACAAAGGGGACGTTTGCTGCTTTATTTTTGAGCCACTTATCCAAGGTTCAGGAGGGATGCGGATGTATTCCCCCGAAATCCTAGACAAAATGATCGGGATGGTTCATGAGGCAGGCGCCTTGTGTATTGCGGATGAGGTCATGACCGGATTCTACCGGACCGGAAAAATGTTCGCTTCGGATTACCTCACAAACAAGCCCGATTGCATGGCGCTTTCCAAAGGGCTTACGGGCGGGACACTGGCATTATCCATCACCACCTGCACGGAAAAAATTTACGAGGCATTCCTTTCGGACGATAAGTCCAAAACCTTTTTTCATGGTCATTCCTTCACCGCTAACCCGATTGGCTGTGCCGCGGCGATAGCTAGTTTAGATTTATTGGAAAAAGAGGAATGCCAATCCAATATTAGGATGATCGTGGAAATGCATTCCGAATTCCTAAAGGAATTGGAAGCACATCCCAAAGCAACCAACGCAAGACAAAGAGGTACCATTATCGCCTTTGAATTTGAAACGGGAAAAGAAACTTCTTATTTCAATTCCATCAGGGATACCTTGTACCATTTCTTCTTGGAACGTGGCGTACTATTAAGACCATTGGGTAATGTCGTTTATATTATGGCACCCTATGTGATTTCCAAGGAGGAATTAGAAAAAATCTACGGACTCATCCGTGAGGCATTGGATAGCATTTGACGAAGGATTCCGTATCTTGCGCCTCCAATACTTACAAACCGAAAAAAGCCAAGGGCATGACTAAGGAAGTGAAGCAGTGGACCATTGAGGAAATCGAGAAAATTTACCACTCCCCATTATTGGATTTGGTATATCGTGCCGCTACTATCCACAGGGAAAACCACAATGCCAATGAGGTACAGATTAGCACCCTTCTTTCCGTAAAAACAGGAGGATGCCCTGAAGATTGTGGGTATTGCCCCCAAGCAGCCCGTTATCATACGGATGTGGACAATGAAGCCATGCTTTCCGTAAAACAGGTTGAAATCGCGGCAAAACGCGCCAAGCTCCTTGGATCTTCCAGGCTTTGCATGGGTGCCGCTTGGAGAAATGTTAAGGAGGGTAAGGAATTTGATCAAGTGGTGGAAATGGTCCGTACCGTTAACGCCCTTGACATGGAGGTTTGCTGTACCCTAGGAATGCTAACGGAAAAGCAGGCACAGCGTTTGGCGGATGCCGGTTTATACGCTTACAACCATAACGTGGATACTTCAGAGGAATACTACAAGGAAGTTATTTCCACAAGAGGATATGACGATCGTTTAAAGACGATTGAAAATGTCCGTAAATCCGGTGTTACCGTTTGTTCCGGTGGAATCATTGGCATGGGAGAATCCATAAAGGATAGATGCGGCATGTTATTAACACTTGCCAATCTAAAACCCCAACCGGAATCCGTTCCCATCAATGCCTTGGTTTCCGTAGAAGGAACACCCATGGAGGACTTGGAACCCATTCCTATTTGGGATATGATACGCATGGTGGCAACCACACGTATCGTAATGCCGAAGACCACCATTAGATTATCCGCCGGTAGAACGACCATGAGCCGTGAAGGTCAAGCATTTTGCTTTATGGCTGGCGCCGCCTCCATTTTTGCAGGGGACAAATTGCTTACCACACCTAATCCCGATATTTACGGCGACTTGGAAATGTTTGATATTCTAGGTCTTACGCCAACGGAACCCTTCTCCAAGCATGCTCAACCTGAAACGAAGGATGACGAGTATGAAGGAGAAAAAGAGAAAATTCGTTGGAGCCGCCCGGCGCATAAAATCGAGAAGAACTTGGAATATGCGGGAAAGGGGAAGAAGTAAAATCCCCCATTCCTGTGACCGTTTGAAATACTCAAGTCAAATAATTATATAAGGCGGGGCTTTCCTAGACCTTCAATGTTTAAGTGCCTTTGGCGCTTAAACATTGAAGGTCTTTCAAACTTTTTCGTCAGTTTACACAAAATATTAATATTTAGGCATTCTATTTGTAATAAGTTGAAAAACCCTTCTTTATACATATGGGCTCTCGCCCAATTGCATATTGTTGAGAATTCGTAAACACCAACGAAGATGAATTTATTGAATGCGTTGAAGGATGTAATAGGGAATGACCTGATCGATCAGGCGTCTACCTATTTAGGGGAAAGTCTTCCCAAGACGGAGTCGGCATTCAGCACGGCGGTCCCTTCCTTGTTATCCGCCTTCGTGAACAAAGGCGGCACCTTGGATGGTGCTTCGGAAATTATGAGAACCATCGGTGCCGGAAGGCATGATGGATGGATACTCAAGGACATGGCCGACCTTTTCAAGGGCGGCAACACCACCAACAGCCTAATGTTCAAGGGAGAGAAAGTATTGAACGGCTTAGTAGGGGATAATCAATACAGTATCGGGGATCACGTTTCCAAAGTCAGTGGAATTAGCCATGGTTCTTCTTCCTCCTTGATTAAAATGCTTGCACCGCTTGCCCTTGGCATGATAGGGAAGCAAGTGAAGGATAAAAAACTGGACGTCGGCGGCTTAATGAATCTCCTTTCCGAACAAAGGACGCACTTGGGCTTGGGAGGTATAAAATATACTCCTCCGAAAGAAGAGATAGTAAAACCCGTTGTTGAAAAACCGGTGGAAGTGGTTCGTCCAAAGGAAAAACCGAAAACCATCAACGAACAGCTAAAAAGTACAACCGTTAAAACGGAAAAGCAGACCGCCGCAACCGTTAATACACCAACCGGTTCCTCGTCGGATAAAGGTTTGGGTGCTTTACTTCCTTGGTTGTTGATGGGATTATTGGCGCTTCTTGCCCTGATTTTCATCCTCCGCTCTTGCGGAAAAACACCGAAAAATGAGATTTCCGTAAACGACGGAAAAACCACGGTCATAAAAACGGATGATAACGTAGCTGATACGGTTAAGGAAATCACGGATGCCCCGGCTGCGGAAACCGTTGATCCTGACAATAGCGATACACCGAAAGAAACCGTAAAAGAGGAGCCGGCATCAAAACCGGAGCCGAAACCGGAACCGGTACAACCCGCTACGGAAACCAATACCTCTGCCCCATCCGTTTCCGCTTCCGAAGTAGGTCGCCAAGCAGCGGCACTTCTTTCAGGTGGCCCGGGTAAAACCCTTTCCTTGGACGGAATTTCCTACGGTTCCGATAATGCCAGAAACCTAAACGCATCCGCAAGGGCACAGGTAAAAGCATTAGCCGGTGCTTTACAAAGCAATCCGGGTTCCAGAATCAGAATCGATGCTTCCGCAGGTTCGCAAACCACCGCAAACTATCGCGCCATCTCCATCAAAAAAGCATTAATGGATGCGGGTATCGATAGAAACCGCATTGAAGTATCCGGGAAAACCGGTAGCCCGAGTATTTCGGTTACCACCATTTAATCGAACACAATCTTGAGTCAATATAAAAGGGTCGGACAATACATCCGACCCTTTTCATTTTGAACAAATTCTTCTATACAATTACTTCAAACCAAGCTTAATTCCCGTGAATTTCGGCACCGGGATAAAAGGCACCCCAAGCCAACCAATACCCCATATAATTTACAGGACGATTCAAAGATTGCCCTTGACGGGGACCACTTACCGCCTCCCCGAAAATATTCCATTGATTCCCTTCCTGATCCTCCATAATGGCATCTTGTCCGTTTTGGATTGGTGTAAAATCCAGTAAAACACCATCAGGAGCAAGACGATTGTAAGCAACCATGAAGTTCTTCGCATTACTCCCCACAACAACCAAATTCATTCCTTTGAATTGGTCTTGCACCACATCAATTACTTGCTCATTGAAAGCGGCAAAACGATAGACCTTTGCCTCTCCGTCAAGGATCACCCCAAGGACCCTTTCTTTTCTTTCCAGTCTAAGATCATCGGGTAATAAAGGGAAAAGCATGTATTCATTATCCGTTTTATAATTCCCGTACGGATATTCCCCGTAACTACGGCTATGCCCGGTATAACGACTTAGAACCGAGGCGTCCGGATACATTTCCTTCCAAGTAGTCCATTCCATTTCCACCAAGTGGAAATACTCCGCAGGGCTTCCTTCAAACTGACCATTCACGCAATCATTCCGCATTTGAGACCAATTGCTATTACTCCCTCGATCGTAGGGAATTAGATTTGAATTATAAATCAACCCGGAAACCCCGAAGGTAGTCTCCTGACCATCCAAAACTCTACCCCAACCAATACCCGTCCCCGTAAGGGGGCAATAAGTAACGGCAAAAGCATCATCACCTATTTTATCATTAATGATTTCATGCCAATCCAAAATAGGATGGGGATAACCCCTTATCTCATCACCTATTTTTATCCCAAGGACTAAATCCGTAGGGCGCATATAATACTCCGCATCCGCTTGTGAACCGAAGCCGGGATCAAGCAAAGCGGGAATACCGTCCTTCCCTACACCCCCATCATATACTTGGTTTCTCGGGATTAACCAATCCGGAAAATTTTGCCCTCCACCGGACGAGCTCCCGCCTCCGGGAACCGTCCCGGACTGACAAGCGGGGAATATTAATATCAATCCCAATAAATAGATTATAGTGCGCTTCATATTCCGATATTTTATCTTTAGAAATAGAGGATGTCCTTGGCTTTTGCCGGTTCAAGACGCCTGTAAAAAACACCAACAGTCATCCTAATGGTAGGACTGAGTTGGGTCCCATCAACTTTTGAGTAGAGAGGAATATCCATTGCCCCGAAAATAGCGAAGGAAGGTTTTAACCAAAAGCTAGTCTCCGGACGTAAGAACAACCAGTGTCCTCCCGTATTTACCAAGGCTATATTTTCTTGTTCGTCCCTTTTCGCCATACGGTATTGCAACTGCCCGGAAACATCTAAGGGAAATGCTTTTTTTCCTATGCTGAGTCTTCCACCCAATCCGGTATGGAACCGAAATTCATCCCCGAACTTATAGGTGAATGCATCCAAGTAATCGTCATTCTTTCCTTTTAAGGCATAAATCACGGTACTTGTTAAACCGACTTGTCCTTTATCACGAAGCAGGTAAAAGGCTTGGCTCCAAAATAAACCATCCCAAGCACCGCTTCCGGGTTGTAAATCGGCATTAATGGTAAATCCATCCTCATCACTTAAATCGGAAGGGCCGGTTGGCGCTTTCACCCCGGCACCGTGGGTTATGGTCCAATACCTTCCTGCTAGCCATTTGTATTTCAACAACAAGGAGACGTCACCCATTCCAAAAGTCGAGGTTAAATCCTCGAAACCGTTTTGCCGGATAACCCTTCTCTGGGAAACTAAAGGAATAAATGCCTCCAAGGAGATATTATCCGTAATCGAGTACCCCGTTTGTAATAAAATGGATCCCGTTGTACGCGTTCGGGAATTATCATCAAGGATTTCCGAACCGAATTTCAAACGCCTCAATACATTCAAATCATAGGACAACCGAAATTGAATGTCCCCTTTATTTCCCGGCGTCAACCCCACATTCCCGGAGAGCGGTACACCTCCCGAACAGCAGGTCTGCCCTTCCAGAAGAGTCGCCATTCCTAGGAAAGGAATAAGGAAAAAGAAATATTTGAACACGGCTTGAATCCTTGTCATGACATGAAATTATTAGAAGAATGATTTTTAATCTGTCCGAACGGGGACAAGCATATTTAATGGAAATTAATCGTAGGGTTGCTTGTATTCCTCCCGACAAAAACATAGCTTTGATTCAAACACTGATGTTTACATGAATTTATTCAGTAGAAATTTTGCTTGCTTTTATTATTTCTTTTACGGCTTATCGTCGTAAAGGGGCACGCGTTATTTTAACTGATATCAATAAAATACACGGAGGGTTCCTTACAGGAACTCTCCTTTCTTTTTTGGGACAATCAAAGGAAGAATGCTGAAACAGGAATTACAAGAAGAAAAAGAGACCGCCGTGGTGAATGGAAAAAGAATTTGTATCCAAGGATACGCGGGTGCATTCCATGAAATAGCCGCCGGCTTTTGCTACGGTAAAGAAATGACGGAAATCGTTCCTTGCCACACCTTTGATGAATTGGTTACGAAAATCGAGGAAGGAGAAGAAGCAGATGGAGGTCTTATGGCAATTGAAAATACCTTGGGTGGTAATTTGATGCATAATTATAACCTCCTTAATAATTCCAAACTCAGAATAACCGGTGAGGTGTATCTCAGGATCAAGCAAAACCTATTGACCTTACCCGGTGTAAAACTCGAGGATTTAGAGGAGGTTCGTTCCCATCCTATGGCGATTGCCCAATGCAGGGAATTCTTCAGGGAGCATCCTCACATCCGTTTGGTGGAAACGGCGGATACCGCACTTAGCGCAAGGGAATTGAAGGAGAAAAACCTCAAAACCGTGGGCGCTATCGCTAGTACCTTAGCAGCAGACTACTATGATCTACAAATCCTTGCCGAAGGTATTGAAACCCACAAGAAAAACCATACCCGCTTCTTCGTCCTGGAGCATAGGGCGAAAGTAAAAATGAACCCTAAGGCAAACAAGGTGTCCCTCTCCTTTACCGTAGGGCATGAAGTAGGAAGTTTACATAAAGTCCTTGCCGTCTTAGCCGCCTACAATGCCAATCTTACCAAAATCACCTCCGCGCCCATTATCGGGAGTCCTTGGGAATATCGTTTCTTCTTGGATTTCGTAACGGGGGAAATCGGATACCGCCAAGCCATAGAAGCCATTAAACCGATTACCGGAAACTTGAAGGTGCTTGGTATTTACGAAAAAGGTGAGAACTACGAGTACTAATGGATATCATGAACCACATAGAATTCCAAGCGGCGGCACGATTGGGACAGGTAGAGGAATACTACTTCTCCAAGAAGCTTCGTGAAATCCGGCAGATGAATGCCCAAGGGGAGAATGTCTTGAATCTAGGCATTGGCAGCCCGGATTTGGCACCCCACCATTCGGTTATCCAAACCTTGATGGTAGAGAGCACCAAGGAAAATGCCAACGGTTACCAAGGGTATAAAGGCATCCCGGAATTGAGGAACGCTTTCGCGCAATGGTATCATAAGTACTTTAATGTTTCCTTGGATGCTGATACGGAAGTATTACCCTTAATCGGTTCCAAGGAAGGCATTATGCACATCAGCATGGCTTTCCTAAATCAAGGGGACGAGGTGCTTGTACCCAATCCCGGCTATCCCGCTTATGCGGCGGTAACCAAACTTGCCGGTGCTACGGTCAGGAATTATGATCTCAAGGAAGAAAACGCTTGGCTACCTGATTTTTCCGCCTTGGAATCCCAAGGATTGGAAAAGGTAAAAATCATGTGGGTCAATTATCCGCATATGCCAACGGGTACTTCCGCTCCCAAGAACTTTTTCAGGGAATTGGTGGAATTCGGAAGAAGGAATGAAATCCTGATTTGCCATGATAATCCTTACGCATTCATCTTGAATGATAATCCGCGTTCCCTCTTGGAAGTGGAAGGCGCAAAGGACGTTTGCTTGGAACTTGCTTCCTTGAGCAAAGCACACAACATGGCGGGATGGCGTGTTGGTGTCCTTGCCGGAAGGCAGGACATCCTAGACATCGTACTTCGTTTCAAAAGCAATATGGATTCAGGAATGTATCGCCCCGTTCAATTGGCGGCGGTAAAGGCTTTATCCCTAGGACAAGATTGGTATGATGGTCTAAATAACATCTACCGAAAAAGAAGGGAAAAGGTATTTGAACTCCTTGAACTTTTAGGAACCGAATTCGATAAAAACCAAACCGGGATGTTCGTCTGGGCTAAAATCCCGAAGACATTCAAGGACGGTTTCGAGCTTTCCGATAAGGTGCTTTACGGGAGCAAAGTTTTCATTACGCCCGGAGGAATTTTCGGTTCTAACGGAGACGGCTATATCCGAGTATCCCTCTGTAGCAAGGAGGAAATATTCGAGGAAGCCATTGAAAGAATAAAGGAAATCAAATGGTAATTAGCGTCATCGGCATAGGATTGATTGGTGGTTCCATGGCAATTTCCTTGAAGGAAAACGGCTTCGCGGAACGCATCATCGGTGTGGACGTTTCCCAAGAGAACTTGGATAAGGCAGTCCGCAGGAGACTCATAGATGATGACGCCTCCTTGGATGATGCCATCGCCCAATCCGATATCCTCATCCTTTCCACACCCGTGGATGCCATGAAGAAGCTACTGCCTGAAATCCTTTCGAAATTGGATAAGCAAGTGGTTCTTGATGTCGGTTCCACCAAGCAAGAACTCAACGCTATTGTTGAACATCACCCCAATAGAGGACGATTCGTAGCTACCCACCCCATGGCGGGTACGGAGTACTCCGGTCCGGAAGCGGCAATCCCCGACTTGTTCAACGGTAAATGCACCGTCATCGTGGATGAGCATTTGAGCGATGCGGATGCATTGGAAAAAGTAAGGGATTTGTATACCTCAATGGACTGCTCCATTACTTACATGGATGCCCAATCCCACGATATACATACGGCATACGTGTCACATATTTCCCATATCAGTTCCTTCGCACTTGCCTTAACCGTTTTGGAAAAGGAAAGCAATGAAAAACGCATTTTCGAATTGGCGGGTTCCGGTTTTGGTTCCACCGTTCGTTTAGCGAAAAGTTCACCGGATATGTGGGTGCCCATTTTTCGCCAAAACCGGGATAATGTCCTTGATGTTTTAGATGAACACATCAATCAATTGGCAAGATTCAGAAGCCTTCTTATCAAGAAGGATTACGATAGATTTTATGAATTAATTGAAAAGAGTAATTCCATTAGGAAAATAATCGATAAGCAATAGACCTATGAGTGATATGAATTTCAAACCCGTTTTCGAAAAGAAAGAAAAGCCGGTCATTATTGCCGGTCCTTGTAGCGCGGAGTCGGAGGAGCAGGTGTTAAAAACCGCCCACGCACTCGCCAAGCAGAATATAGATTTATTCCGTGCCGGTATTTGGAAGCCACGTACCCGTCCCGGTTCCTTTGAGGGCGTTGGTCGTGTAGGTCTTCCTTGGTTGAAAAAGGTCAAGGAGGAAACCGGTCTAAAGGTGACCACGGAGGTAGCCAAAAGGGATCACGTTTTCGATGCCATCAAGGCAGGTGTGGACGTCCTTTGGTTGGGGGCAAGAACTACCGTAAATCCGTTCTCCGTTCAAGAGGTAGCGGATGCCTTGGAAGGCGTGGATATTCCGGTTCTTATCAAGAATCCCATCAATCCTGATTTGAATCTTTGGATTGGTGCCAT
>JAHDDF010000572.1 GCA_020629475.1 Saprospiraceae bacterium | reverse complement strand
CAATGGCGGTCAAATCTACGCGGATGACGAGTTGATTTACGAGAACGGGAAGTTCCTGTTCTAACGCCGCCCCATATCAAAGAAAACACCAACGTTGTAAGAAGGAGCGGCAGCGATGATCTGCCCTCTGAAGGCGGTTCCGTATCCTGCGGAAATACCCCAACCCTTCTTGATGTAATACGCTGCTTCAAAACTGATGGCGGCATATTCTGCGTTATTAGCGAACAAGCTAGTACTCGTCGTAGTCTCGGCAGTGGCTCCGTTTTGGAATGATTCGAGCAAGTTAAACTTGGAATTCACCCATAATTTCTCCTTGAATAAACCAACTCCAAACTCTAGCCCAAAACGGAATTCCTCGGAAAATTCCTTGGTCCTGTGGTTGATTCCTACATAAGTGGAAGCATAAGCGGAGACATTGTTCAACTTAAATCCTGTTCCTGCATCAATTTGGAATAATTGATTGAATTCACCATCACCCGTTTGAAGATTTCCCTGGGAGCCTCCGCTTGTTTTTCCTGTAGGTAATCCAAGCGTAAGCGTTGCGGAAATCGGGATTTTTGCGCCCGGTTTGGTTAATCCGTATTTAAAGGCAAGATCAATATCGCCTATGGTATTTATGGCTTCTCCCGGAACGATGATTTCATCCGTAGCGGTAGAACGCAAGTTATTCATGTAGGTTCTACTTAAGAGCGGGGCATTAATACCAACCGTAAACCTATCCGTAACACCGTATTCCCCGTAAAAGGAGGTGTTGAAAATTCCTGTGGTAACATTAGGGTCCGTGAGTCCCGAATCCGTGTAATGGCGGTCGAAAACAATCCACCATTCGGAAAGTTTGAAGTACCCGAAACCTTTCCTTTGCGGCCAAGGACCACCTGCGGAGACGGAGTAAATACAAAAGAGGAATATGGCTGAAGTCAGGATGACTTTTTTCATGTTGATTGGATTTCGATGTTTTAATTGTTGATGGTTCCGTCGCCTACCTTTACGTTGAAAGGCTTGCAGAAATAAACGATGTATTGGTAATCGCTAAATCCTACTCCGGGAATATTATATTGATGGCTTCCCGAGAAGGTTTCCACCATCCCGATTTCAAAGGCGTTTGCTACCGAGTTTTGATTATTGGAGAGGTATACGTACAGTCCCGGTAATGCCGTTGATGCCTGATAATCCGAACCGAAGGTTAAGGAAACGCCATTGTCGATTTCCTTGAATTCAAAACTTCCCGTTAGAAGGTAGGATGAAGTGGTAGCGATGCTTCCTGTAGTCGATTGGTTGGTCTGTACGGGTTCCGTTCCTACGTTTATTACCTCGGCATCTGAAAGGATATTCGTGCCGTCGTCATAAGTAACCGTAATTACTGCTGTTCCCTCAGTTAGTGCCGTAGCGTTTCCGCTAGGCGTGATATCCAAAACACTAGGATCGGAAGTGGACCAAGTGGCAGAAACCGTTTCCTCCGCACCCACATTATTGAGGTACATGAATTCGAATTGGAATTCCGTCCCGATCTCAAGCGTTCCCGGATTGGAGGTAATTCGGATAACAGGATCGATGTTATCCAAGAGATAATCATCCCCGATGCAAGAGGGAAAAAGTAGTGTTAGCCCAAGCAAGGCAAAAAACGTGTTTTTCATTCCTTTGATAATTTTCATGCAAAGTCAAAGGAATTGGGATGGGAAGATGTCTTCGTCCGAACATTCTAGGAAAAAGGAAGGTCGGTTGGCTGACGGTAGCACTGCCTTGCGCCTAGTCAGGGGGTGACTCAAAGTCACCCCCTGACTAGCGCGGCTCGCGCAGCAGCACCAACCGCCCGGATTTTTCAAAATCCGCACTCATCTTGTACGATTTGGAAAAACCCTCATATTCCACGGTAAGGATAGCTGTATTGGGTGGGATACTACCTTGATTAATGGCATAGAGGATGATCTCGTTGTCCCCTTCCTCCAAGTCAAGGATAATGATTTTTTCCCGGTGCGAAAGCCCGTGGTTCTCAAGTAACCATTCTCCGTTGAACCGGATGGAAACGGTATCGCCGTCTTCCTTGGCGTAATCCTTAATAATAAGGCTAACGGTTTTGGCTTTGGTTTTTAGGCTGTGTTGATCCTCGATTTTTCGGTCCTCGTAGGCGGTCGCAGGCAAAAACGCCACACCCGGCGACCAAGAACTCCCCCGTTTCCCTTCGTTGATAATCGGAACCTCAAAAGACCAAGAACCTTTATCATCCGGTGTAT
>JAHDDF010000571.1 GCA_020629475.1 Saprospiraceae bacterium | reverse complement strand
GCTAGCGGAGTAAAATAAAGCAGCGCTATCAAGCCCGGTTTTTCAACGAAGAGTAGGCAAAAAAGTGAGCTTCGCAGACCAATTACTAAATTTTAAACAAGCTCCAAACTAAGGATATTCTACCGAGTGGTCTACCTTTACATCGTTAATAAGAGTTTAATGAAGCGACAAGCAGAAATCATATTTGAGGATGACGACATCCTCGTCTTGAATAAACCGCCTTTCTTTTTGACGGTGCCGGATAGGTATGCCCCTGAGAAACCCAACCTGACGGGATGGCTGAAAAAGAAGTACGGGCACATATTTATCGTTCATCGTTTGGACAAGGAAACCAGCGGGGTCATCGTTTTTGCCAAAAACGAGGAAGCACACCGTAACCTCAGTATGCAGTTCGAGGCAAGGACCACCTCCAAAACCTACCAAACCTTATTGGAAGGGGTAGTGCATCAATCCGAGGGAACGATTGATAAACCCATTGCCCTACACCATAACGGGAAACGGATGGTCATTACCCGTGACGGAAAACCTTCCCGGACGGATTGGCGGGTCAAGGAGAAATTCTCCAAATTCACTTTAGCGGAAGCGGATATCAAAACGGGTAGGCTTCACCAAATCAGGATTCATTTTGAATCCATCGGTTATCCCTTAGCCGTGGATAGGGTGTACGGGAACCGGGAAGCCATTTATGCTTCGGAAATCAAGGGGAAACGATATAATAAAAATAGGGAAGGAAGAGAGGAGCGTCCTTTAATCTCAAGGGTTATTCTACACGCTTGGCGTTTGGAGTTTGACCATCCGACCACTAATGAGCGTGTTTCTTTTGAAGCGGAACTCCCCAAGGATTTTTCCGCCGTCTTGAAACAGTTGAGGAAGTGGGGGAAGTAGGGGGCAATTAAGAATTAAGAATGAATAATTAAGAATGACGAAGGTTTGTTCTTTATTAGAATATTGTGTTGACTTTACAGCGTCGGGAATTTTGGAGCTATCAAATAGTCTTTTCCATTAAAAGTATAGTTACCTACTTATTAGCATGTATTGAAAATTCTTCATTCCCTATTCTTCATTCTTAATTTTTCCTCCTTTTCCGTCTTCTGCGGCGATCTTTTCCGGCGAGTTTTCTTTCTTGTTCACGGTCGAAGAAACCCATAAGGCGTTTCATGACGCCGGCGATGCCCATGAATACCACGTAGCCGATGGTGAGTGCCATGTACACCAGTTTATAACCGGTTTCCATGGGGGAAATTCCGGAAACCAAGTACGACACCAAGGCGGAACCTACCATTAATATGATATAACACAGCATGGAATTGGTCCAATAGCGGTTAAGATTATTGGTACTTAAACTAAACATGCTGTTGAATATCGCGAAGCACATCATGAATGCCGTGGAAAGGATATAAGGGTATTCCGGACCAAAGGGGGTGTCCGCAGCGCCGGCTACGGCAGCAAGTAGTATAGCGGCAAGAAGAATTCCGCCTATCATGGTTAATTGCTTGAAGGGGCTAATTTCCTTACTGAATATGGATTCGGTCTTTGTTTCCATCCTTATCGTACTTTTATGGGACAAACCATGTTTTGTTTTTCGGATTACTTTGTTTCTCCAACTCCCAATCCCAAAATGACCATAAAGTTCATGGGAAAAAGGGCTAAAGGAAGGATTGTCGGAAAAAAATGACAATTTGTTTTTTGTTTCGGTAAATCCCCGTATCTTTGCGCGACTTGTTTGAAAGCATACGAAAATTCTCAAGAAATGGAGGCGATAAATTACGTACACGAACAACTGAACACCAAGCAGGAATGGCCGGATTTCCGTTCCGGTGATAATGTGGTGGTAAGCTATAAAATCCGCGAGGGTGCCAAAGAGCGTATCCAGCAATTCCGCGGTGATGTAATCCAAATCAAAGGAGAAGGCGCGACTAAGACCTTCACCGTTCGCAAAATGTCTAGCGGTATCGGTGTAGAGCGTATCTTCCCTTACTCATGTCCCAACGTGGATGATATTAAGGTATTGAAGCGCGGTAAGGTTCGTCGTTCCCGCTTGTTCTACCTACGTGCCTTGACCGGTAAGAAAGCCCGTATCAAGGAGCGTCAGAGAAGATCCAACTAATACTTGGGTTTATATTGAGCATGAAAAGCCGAACCGGGATTCCGGTTCGGCTTTTTTATGTTTTATAAAGTAATATTTTATCTTTGGAAAAGATTAAACCATCCTCAAAGGGATGATTTAATATCGTA
>JAHDDF010000570.1 GCA_020629475.1 Saprospiraceae bacterium | reverse complement strand
CTTGAAATCCTAAAGGTGGATTCCAAGCGCTTATTGAAGCGTTTTATTGATTTTCCACATGATCTCCATAAAGGGGATCCCTCTTATGTTCCCGAGCTTTTTATTGCGCAAAAGGAATTGTTCGACAAGAAGAAATATCCTTTTTTGGAGCATTCTGACGTTCAGCCTTTCCTTGCTGTAAGGAATGGTAAGGTAGTAGGAAGGATAGCTGCCGTACATAACAAACCCCATGTAGAGAAAATAAAGGAGAACGTAGGCTTTTTTGGTTTTTTTGATGTTGAGAACAAGCAAGAAACCGCGGATTTATTATTGAAAACAGCCGAGGATTGGTGTCGTGACAGAGGGTTAGAGGGTATAATGGGGCCTGCTAATCCATCCTTGAATGAAACGGCGGGTTTATTAGTGGAAGGTTTTGATTCTCCACCGATGGTGATGATGACATACAATCCCAAGTATTACCAAGGATTGGTAGAGTCAAGGGGCTATGAAAAGAAAATGGATCTTCTGGCGTATTATTCCACCAGCAAGGACATAGATCAGCGCTTATTGGACCTGTCCGATAAATTCGAGGAACGCTTGAAGAAAAAAGGCGTTACCATAACGAAAATCAAGCCCAAGAACCTGATGCAGGAGGCAGCAAAAATCAGGGAGGTATATAATTCCGCTTGGGACGAGAATTGGGGATTCGTTAAAACAACGGATAAGGAGTTCGAGCATATCGCGGAAAGCCTGAAAATGATTCTCGACGAGGATTACGGTTACGTGGCGGAATGCGACGGGAAATACGTTGGCTTTGCGGTAGCTGTACCGGACATCAACCAAATCCTCCAGAAAATTCCTAGGGGAAGACTTTTACCTTTCGGGATAATAAAATTGCTGACGCAACGTAAAAAGATAGATAAGTTCCGCATCATCACCCTAGGGGTAATCGATGAATATCGTAAGATGGGAATAGAAGGCGTTTTTTACGCCAAGTTGATCAAGGCGGGCTTATCCAAGGGAATTAAAGGTGCCGAGGCTTCATGGATTTTGGAAAACAATCCAATGATGCGGCGCGGAATCGAGAAACTGAATATGCGCGAGTACAAGCGCTACAGGATTTATAAGAAGGATATTTAATCCTACAGGGGTAATGAAAAGGGTACTCATCACGGGAGCCGGTGGATTTATCGGGGGCTATTTGGCGCAAGCGGCGCTGAAAAGGGATATGAAGGTATATGCCGGTGTAAGAAAAAGTACGGATGTCAGCCGCTTGGAAACCGGGGGTATTGAATTGGTCGTTTTGGATTATTCCGATGTGGAATCCTTGGCCAAGGAATTCCGGAAATTGAATTTTGATTACCTCATCCATAACGCGGGTATGGTTTCCGCGCCTTCCTTGGAGATGTTCGAGAAGGTAAATTGCCAATTGTTCAATAATGTTATAGATGCGGTAAAGTTATCGGGGATCCAAATTGAGAAATTGGCTTTTATGAGTAGCCTTGCCGCTTATGGCCCTGCCGATCCGGATGATTTCACGGATATGGTCTCCAATGAAAAGGAACCCAATCCCATAACGGATTACGGGAGAAGCAAACTCAAGGCGGAGGGCATCTTGAAGGAATCCGGATTGCCGTACATCATCTTAAGACCAACCGTGGTATACGGTCCTTGGGAAAGGGATTTATTGACCTTCTTCAAAATGGTGGCAAAAGGCTACGAAGCCCATATCGGATTCAAAAAGCAACGACTCACCTTTACCCACGTGAACGATCTTACCCGGATGATAATGCTTGCCTTGGAAGCGGAGGTCAAGGATCGGGCTTATTTCGTTACGGATGGTAGGTATTATTCCGCGGAGGAACTGGCTGAAATTACCAAGGAACACCTCAAGAAAAAAACCTTTAAGGTCAAGGTGCCTATTTGGGTGGTTAGGTTGGTGGCAACCGGCGTGGAGGCATTCTCAAAAATCTCAAAAAGATATCCTATTCTTACCAAGGACAAGGTCAATGAATTGGAACAAACCAATTGGCAATGCGATATCCGTCCGCAAATCGAGGACCTTGGTTTCGTGCCTGAATACGACCTGAAAAAAGGAATCCCGCCTACCTTGGATTGGTACTTGGAAAAAGGATGGATTGGCTGATTTGAAATTAGGAATGAAGAATTAGGCTCAATTAGGCAAATCTGTTGCTGGATTTTAAACTAGGTGCTCCTCTAAAATATTGTTATTCAGACGTTAGACGCTAGATGTTAGA
>JAHDDF010000569.1 GCA_020629475.1 Saprospiraceae bacterium | reverse complement strand
TCAGGAAAGGTGTACAAGTTTACCGAGGAAATGCCCGTGTACGGTGATTGTATGGATATTGATGATTTGAAGAAACGGAAGAGGTGTTCGGATAAAACGTTTATGAAGGAGATTATGAGGGAATTTAAGTTTCCCGCTTCCGTCAAAGAACAAGGAGCACCGGGACGAATTATGCTTCGGTTCCGGATTGAACCGGATGGGACAACAAGCCATCATCAAGTATTGAAACCATACAATCCGGATTGGGAAGAAGAAGAGCTTAGAATATTACAATTAATGGATAAATGGACGCCTGCCGTTCATAAAGGAAAACGTGTGAAATTCGAAATGACTTTTGGTTCTACGATTCAAATTAGTGAATGAAAAAATGTATCCCAATAATCATTCTTCTTTTTCTTTTGGCCTGCAATAACGACAGGACAGTAGAAAGTAATCCATTCCCCGAAAGGACTGCGGAGCCGCCGCCGCCACCGGAAAAAATTACTTTTTTATCCGCTCCGCCACATTACAGAAAAATGTTGTTTTATCCCAAGGATTGCAAAATGACCAAAGGAGGAATCCATTGCCCTGAATCCGGCTATTCCGAGTTACCGCCGGTTCCGCCACCGCCGCCGATACCACCTCCTCCGTCTCTACCACCACAACCCCTAGAAATCCCGGGCTTAATACACATTAGTAAAGTGGATGAAAAACCTTATTGGAAATCTTGTGAAGTAATAATGGACGAGGAATGGCGAAAAAAATGCTCGAATACGGCAATAAAGGAATTTATTTATGAAAATATCAAGCGCCCTGTTATTGCTAGGGAAGGTGGAATTGAAGGAATGGCGGTTGTTCGTTTCGTAGTGGAAAAAGATGGTTCTTTTTCGCATTACAGAATATTAAAGGAACCCGGAGGTGGATCAGGGGACGCCGCTATTGATGTAGTAAAGTTATTCCCTCCTTTTGAACCCGCAAAAGTTGACGGCAAACCGGTGAAAACGGAACTTACATTACCTGTGAAGTTTAGGTTGGAGGATTGAGTGTTTTAATTAATTACCCTTTTTGATATTCAATTAAGAAATGAAAAAATTACTTTACATACTATTATTTATCCCCTTTCTAGGATGTTCCCCTGAAGAACATTCTCCCTCCCAAGATTACGAATGGGCAGAGGGCGATATAGATGAAAAGGATTCTCTGGTAAGTTATTTTCCAAGGGCGATTATTGCGGAAGATAATGCGGATGAAAATTCACGAATGAAGTCTAAGCCCAAGACTATTCTTCCTCCGCCACCATCTCCACCCAAACCCTTGGATATTCCGGGCTTGGTACCTATAAGTGAAGTAGATGAAATGCCCTGCTGGAAATCTTGTAGCGCAATAAAGGATTTACAAGAACAGAAAAAATGCTCGGATAAGGCGATTGTTGAATTTGTCGGAGAAAATTTAAAATTTCCACCTGTTTTTGGTCGAGCCTTTACCCCGGGAATGGCGGTTGTTCGTTTTGTTATCGAGGAGAATGGGACTTTTTCTCATTATAGGGTTTTGAAGGATCCCGGAGCAGGGGCAGGTGATAATGCTATTGACGTAATAAAATTATTCCCTCTCTTCGAACCTGCGAAAGTGGATGGAAAACCCGTAAAAACGGAGTTTACATTACCGGTTAGATTTAAGTTAGCGGATTGAAAATAGAAAAATGAAGATTTAGAATAACCAATAATACCGCAGTGCTTCCCCTCTTTTAATTTTAAAAAACCTTACTCCCCCGTCCTCACATTTAAAACAATACCGTTCGCCTTCGCATCCGCGAATTGTTTCCTGCGGGTTTCCAGGGCAACCATATCCTCCTTGGTAATAATATCGTATCCTGCCTGAAGGATGGAGTCCATTTCCGCTACAATCTTTTCTTGCGTATTCCAATAGGAAAGCTCCGGATTCATGATGTCTTGGATAAGATCACGCTTAAAATCCGCTACATCCTCCTTGAATAGATCAGTCATGGACATGACTTCATCGGCTAGGGCGAGAACGTCATCGTGCTTGCCGCTTCCTAGGAGGGAATGACCGCCGTAGTCCCAAGTTTGAATGAACCAAGAAGGGAAGAAATACTCAATGCTATCCCTAGCGAAAACCTCTACCCCTAGATCCGTAAAGATGTCATCTTCCTCCCCGCTGGTTTGCCGTGCTTTGGTCAGCAATTGACGAAAGTCCTTGAAAAGAAAATACATGGTTCCTTCCGCCACGATTTCCACCACGTAGCCCGGCATTACATCCTCC
>JAHDDF010000069.1 GCA_020629475.1 Saprospiraceae bacterium | reverse complement strand
TTCGAATCATTGAGCCGCATTGCGGAAAAGGACTATATAATAAAGTGAATAATTTAATGTCGTCAGACTTGTACTTTATTTGTCGTTTGGGTTTCCTGAATTGAAAGGAATGATGAAAATAAAAAGAACCTACGCCCAGTAATCCAATATCCGGATTTTTCTCCATAAAGGAGATTTGTTCTTGTAATAGCATAGGGAGAGGAAGATCGTCGGAGTCAATTCTGGAAATATATTTCCCTTTAGCTGCTTCAATTCCTTTGTTTGCTGTTTTTACAAGCCCTAAATTATTTTCGTTTTTTACGTAAATAATTCGATTGTCTTGCTCTTTGTATTTTAATATAATTTCTTCCGTTCTGTCCGTTGAACCATCATTAATAATAATAAATTCGAAATCCTTGAAGGACTGTTTTTGTACGGCAATGATGGATTCCTCCAAAAAACGTTCGCCATTATAGACGGGCATGATAACGGAAACCAATGGTGTTTTGCTATCCATTTTTAATTCTTTTTAAAATGGATATTACACCGCCGGGTAAACGAACCAATGATTTATTCCTTTTAAATAAAGTATCCTCATCTTGGAAGTTTCCTAGGTAATTTACAAGGTCTTTGCAGACGTCATATTTTTCATCGTAAAAAGCTTCCGTAAAAATTTCCTTGGCTACGTATTTTTCCAATACGCCTGAATTAATATTTTCCGGTAAATCAAAATGCGTTTCCTCCGTTTCCGGAATGTAAGGGTATAATTTATAACCCGGCTCATGAATCAATCTAGCAAATAATCTTTTTCTTTCCTTGCGGAAACGAGGCTTCAAGGAAACCGTTTTCGAAGCATCATGCAATCGGAAATAATTGAATACGAAATCCGTTTTTATGATATTTTCCGTCCCGAATAAACAAAGGAATCTCAACCAAAATTCCGCATCGAACATGAATTGGTAAGAATCATTAAGAGGGAGGACTTCTTTTAGATATTCCATTCTAAAAAAAGTAGGCGGTTGATCCAAATGCGTTTTGGATAAGGTTTCCTCCAATGAATTTGAAACGAATGTACCTTGGCTTACCTCCTTGGTTTTTCCTTGTACTAAATATTCTTTTCCGCAAACCACTCGTACATTTTCCCCAAAACAATCCGCGACTTCCGCAAGGCTTCCCGGGGTATACCAATCATCACTATTCAGCCAGTTAAAAATCTCCCCGGAAACCCGTTCTAATCCCTTATTGATGGCATGGGTTTGCCCTTTGTCCCGTTCCGAAACCCAATAGCTGATCCAAGGAGCGTATTTCTTAATTATTTCCTTGGACCCATCCGTACTGCCACCGTCGATGATGATATATTCCAAATCAGGATAATTCTGCAAGAGCACGGAGCGGATGGTTTCCTCCAAGAATTGCGCCTGCATATAAGAAGGCGTAACAATGCTGATTTTAGGATAATCCCTATCTTGCGCATAGTGAGCCGGCGGAGTTTCCTCCGTCCAAGGCCAACCCGTTTTGCCTACGGGCGGAGCCGGTAATTCTTGTAATAATCCCTTGCGCATAGCTCAAAGTTACCATGAAAATTTACATGATCAATCTTGAACGGTCCGTTAAGCGCCGCGCCTACATGGAGCGGAGCCTAAAGGCTATGGGGTTGGACTTTGAATACATCCCCGCCGTAAACGGAAAAGGACTCTCCAAGGAGGAACGTGCCAAGCTGTGTGATCTTGATGCCATCGCTCAACATCCGGAATGGTTGACGCCCGGTGCCATCGGTTGCTCCTTGAGCCATTATCATATTTATGATAAGATGGTGAAGGAGGATGTCTCGTATGCCCTCATTTTGGAGGACGACGTGGATTTAAGCGCTGAGGTGCCAAGAATTATCAAGGAGATAGAAGAACACCACACGGAAATCCTTGATAGGGAATTGATTTTCATGTATGTCGTAAGCCGTGAAGTCATGCGCTTCAAAAAGGTAGGTCGTTTACCCATAGGTGATGGACGCTACATCGGTGCATCCGCTAATTTGAGAAGAAAAGGGGCTTCGGGTGCTTATTTTATCTCCAAACCCGTTGCGGAAAAAATGCGGGATATCATTTTACCCGTTCGTGTTTCCGCGGACACCTGGCATTTCTTTCGTGATGAAGGATGCTATGATAACATACGCTGTATTTTACCCTTTTGCGGAATTCCCGCCATGTTTGAAAGTGATATCGGCTACTTGAAAAAAGGCTCCTTAAAGGATAAAGTAAAATACGTATTTAATAGCACCATTCTATTACGGTGGGTATTAGTAGCATATCGTAAAAGATATTGGAAAACCTGGTCAAGATGGAGATGGGTATAATAAAGCTTAATGCCCCTTAATGTTTTAATGGTTTTTAAAATCCTATAAAGTGCATTCAAAACCTTAACTTTCTTAACTTCCTTAATGGTTCAAAAAATAAAAACTACCCTCTTTATTATAATAAATCCCTTCCGGTGTGTTTAAGTGTTTTCTCAAATGCTTATTCCTGATTTGAACCTTCCTCTCCGGGAACAACTTCTCTAGCAAAGTAATATATTTAGAAACACGTTTCATTTTAGAAAGCTTCTTTCGTAATTCAACATCCAATCCTTTAATTTCTTGCTCTAATATTTCTTCAAGTTCTTCAAGGTATTCATTCCCTTTTACGGAAGACAACTGTTCACCCGGTCTTTTTCTAAAGGCGGCAAAATGCGTATCACAAGAATATAGTTTAGCAAAACGAAAAAAGCGAACCCATAACTCAAAATCCGAAGCAAGTTTATAATCCGTATTTAAAATACTACCGGCCTTATCCCAAAGTGATTTTCTCCAAAAAGTAGATTCTTGTTGCAGCCACTTATATTTTCCGATTAAAAACATTTCCCGGCTCCAATGGCTAATATGTCCCCTGCTTATTTCATTTCCTGATTTGTCAATGGTGACCGGAATTCCCGTAATCCAACTGGCTTCGGGAATGGTGGAGAATATTTTGCTTATTTTAAATAAAGATTTTTCAAGTAGGATATCATCACTATTTAGCCAACCCATAATTTCCCCGGAAGCTTGTTGGAAGCCCTTGTTAATGGCGTCATATAAACCTTTGTCCGGTTCCGAAATGAAGTAATGAATTTGATTTTTGTATTTGTTTATAATTTCAATAGAATTATCCGTGCTGCCTCCATCAATGATGATATATTCTAAGTTAGGATACCCTTGTCCAAGCACGGATTGAATGGTGCTTTCCAAGTAAGCCCCGTTATTGAAATTGGGCGTGACGATGGATATTTTAGGATGATTTTGCGGCATTCAGTATGGTTTGATTCCATTCATCAAGAAGCGGAAAGACCGGAATTATGACCTTAGTTTTTTTGTCTCTTTCCTTTACGGTGTTTGATGGTTTTGTTTTTTGGGTTAGGGATATTATGGAACCGATTTCAGGGATGAATCTTGGTTTGATGTTGTTGTAGTACAGCATCTCGTTCATGCCGTATAATACTTTTTGAAATAAGCCCCTGCTTGATTTTTCTTCAAATAAGGAATTTGTATGGATAATGTTTCCTCTTAATTTTGAAATGAAGTTGTCAGGTTTTTGTAATGAAAGTTCGGTTGCTATTTTTTCTTCAAATTGATTAATCTCATCGTAAGTAACAATGATGGTGTTATCGTTTTTGCTGTTTAGTAAAAACGAATTATTAATAAACCAGTAGAATGCATTGCGATGTATTTTTTGATTTGGGAAATCATGTTTTTTTGAGAAGAGTGTTTCTGCTTCTTTGTAAAATCGTTCATGTAGTTGTGAGTAAATTCTACCGTGATAAATTTGTCCTAAAGATAGGAAATCCCATTCCTCATTAAATACGGAGGATAAGGTGTCATATAAGTCGCGGATGATGATGATTTCGAGATTCGGTTTTGTTATTTCCCGGATTATAGGTAAATGACCTAACCCACGATTAAATTTATTGATAATGGGGGTACTAGAATGGTTGAGTTTTTTTAAGAATTGAAGATGTTTTTTTGATGTGTTATTTTTGTTTAGAATAAAAAACGGAAGTTCTTTAATTAATGATAGCCCAATTGTATTCTCTTTAAAACAAAATCTATCAGCCCAAGCATAAGGCTCGTAATTTAATTTAACTTCCCCGAATTCACGGCAAAGGGAATAAGCTACGATATTCGTAATAGCTTTAGTTCCGGAACGACCACAGCCGTGGATGTTAATTACCATTTTGATTATTAAATGAAATTCTACGGATTACTTTTGCAGGGTTTCCACCCGCAATTACTCCTTCGGGGATGTCTGATATTACGACACTCCCTGCACAAATAACACTATTTTTTCCAATATTACAAGGCCCGATTATCGTTGCGTTAGAAGCAATCCAAGCCCCATCTTCTATGATAATATCCCTTCCTGATTCGGGTACTTTTTTTATTCTTTCAAATAATGTTTCGCGATAATCATGTGTGCCGGTAAGTAATGATACGTTCTTGCCAAAAAATACAAAAGCACCAATTTTGATATTACCTGAACGTGTATTGGCAATAAAATTATTCAGTCTTGCTTCGGGATGAAGTATAAGTCTTTCTTTTGGCCCTAAAATAATAGGACGATTCATCTGCCATTCTTCGAACAAATGTTCTAGTGCCTTTCTAATAGGGGCTAATCCTAAAATTTTTTTCAGCAGATTCGTCATAAAAATCAATGATTGTCGGATTTTATTTCCCAATTATGAGGAATATAAACACCTTCCCTTTTTTCTTTTTTTACGAATCCGGTTCCAAAAAAATCTCCGGGACTAACGGAAAATTCTGAAATATTAGAAACCTGATCCGCTAATATGTTATTAATAATAAGTCCTGCGCTCACGGAGTAATTTCCGGAAGTTATTGGCAACTTATCAACGGTGCATTCAAAAAAACCTTCTTTAGGTAGGTGGCTAAAGTTGAAACCTGAAGTTTTATTGTTGAATACCGTTACGAATTTTCCTAGGAAGTCATGGATTTGAATGCCAACATGTACATCGCTAATTTTTATGCTTGTGGAAGAAACCGTATAATGTAATTTAATGGTGAGTTGATCGCCCGAAATAAAACTGTTTGACGGTATTAACTTACTGCCTTGCAACAATTCGATTTTCGTAAAAATTACGGAACCGTTCCCTTTCCGGTTTTTTTGTGAGATTAAACTACTTTTTTCATCTACGGTATTTGTCATGTATTGCGCTATCGCATCTTCGGTATTTCCGTGAAATGCTAGCGTTCCCTGCTTTAATAAGATAGATGTCGGGCAGAGCGATTTTAAAGAACCAAGGTCATGGCTAACGAAAATGACGGTTCTTCCACTACGGCTGACTTGCCCCATTCTTCCGATACATTTTTTTTGGAATTCAGTATCACCAACGGCTAATACTTCATCTATAAGTAATATTTCAGGATCCAAATGTGCCGCCACGGCAAAGGCTAAACGCATTTGCATACCACTGGAATAGTGCTTTAACGGCGTTTCCAAAAAACGTTCTACGCCACTGAAATCCACGATTTCTTCCATCCGTTTTTTGATCTCGGAGGCTTTCATCCCTAGGACGGAACCATTTAGATAAATGTTTTCTTTTCCGTTTAACTCAGGGTGAAATCCGGTTCCTACTTCCAATAAGCTAGCAACCCTACCCCTCATGCTTATTGTTCCCTCGGTAGGAGGAGTAATTCTTGATAGAATTTTGAGCAACGTGGATTTTCCTGCCCCGTTTTTTCCGATTATTCCTAAACATTCACCGGGTTTTACATTGAAACTTAAATCTTTAAGAGCCCAAAAGGTTTCCTTCTTTTGCTGTTTTCCTAAGCGTAATATCTGTTCCCTTAAACTCATGTAAGGGGCTTCGGATTTTGTGATGTTGTACTTTTTCGAAACACCCCTCGCTTCAATCATATTGTTCATGGTTAATAGGATTTAAGCGATATCCGCGAAATAGGATTCGGTAGAAGAAAAGGTGAAAATCCCGAGAAGGAGTAGAAGAAGGGCGGAAATACCACTTATGGTGATGATTGCGGGATCAAGCGCAACTCCAGTAAATCCGGCTCTTGCCAATGCCATTACGCCCGTAAGCGGATTGAGGGCAAGAAGTTTTTCCCAAACAGAACCGCCCAATACGGAAACCGGATAAATCACGGGACTAGCGAATAGCAGGAATTGTATCATAAAGGGAACGATGTAGCGGAAATCCCTATACTTTACGCTTAAAGCGGAAATGAATAAGCCGGTTCCCAAGGTCGTCATACCACAAAGTAGGGTGGCAAGAGTATAAAAGGGAATGATTTTCCATGAAAGGAACTCCGTTCCATTACCGGAGACAGCGTAATATGCTATTAATCCTAAAAATGCGATAATACCCATTAAGAAATCAAAGAAATTGGCAAAAATGGCGGAACCGGGGATAACAATTCTCGGGAAATAGACTTTCTTGATAATTGATGAATTGTTGATCATGGAATTGGTAGCGCCTGATAGCCCTGAACTAAAAAAATTCCATAATAGAAGTCCGCTAAAATAAAATACGGGACCGGGTAAACCATCGGTGGGTACGGAAAGTAACCCACTGAAAAAAATGGTAAATATCAACATCATGGCGATAGGCTGGAGTATTGCCCATAGGAAACCTAAAATGGTTTGTTTGTAGCGCACCTTTACGTCACGCCAAGCGAAGAAGTAGAACAGTTCCCTGTAACTTCCCAACTCCTTGAGTTTGAGAAACCAATTTTGCTTGGGCGTGATTTTATATTCAGGTGTCATTCCTGATGTTTCATTAAGTGGTTTGATCCCAGTTTTCCCTGAATCCTTTTAATTCCTCTGTACTGTAAAAATGATGACAATAAGCGGATTCATAAACCTTATCCAAATCAATAAACGAAGGTACAAGACTTTTGCCGCTTTCATGGAGGGATTTAAGATGTGAGGATTTGTCCGTACTACGGTTGGCGGAGGGTAATTGTTTAAAATCGATTCCAAGGAATTCCTTAAATGCCCTTTTGTAGCAGTTGTTCAGTTTTTCCGTTTTGATACAAAGGAGATCAAAATTCGGATATTCAATGATGGTGAACCCATCTTTTTTTCTAAACGGACTTTTTAGGAGATCAATGCCAAGGAACGGGTTAAATTCCGTCCTTATCCATTTCTCAGGAAAAGAGATATCACCGATTTCCAGGTAATTTATTAGATCGTCTTTGGTAATCTCCTTGAATGGTTTTCCGGTGATAGCGTCAGCGTTTTCGAAAAAGTTGGAATACCATCGAGAAACGGGTTCCCTGACCAAAGTGATAATTTTTAGTCTTTTACGGGTCGTGTTTAATTGATGCTGCAAATCAATTCCGTAGTCAATTTGTTCCCGGTGTTTCATTTTCGCACCCGGGAGTATTTCCTTGAGCCACTTATCGGAAAGGAAATGGGTGTGCCTAATTTTTCCCAGCGGGATTTCATGGCGTAAACCAAGCAAAATGGAGGTAGACCCAACCTTACCCATTTGATAGATCAGGATGAAATTATCCCTGTTACGGATAATATTGCCCGAATTGGCGATGATTTGAAAAATCTGCCTAAGCTTGTTCATGTAGGTAACTTAATCCCGGACTTTCCGGGATTCGGAAAGTCCTTGTCTAACGTACGACCGAATAATTTTGCCCCCATTGAGCGTTAATCCGTATCTTAGTGGCAACTAAAAAAATTCGTGTACGTTCCCCGAATGAATAAAAACCTTTACAAAGATATGAGGATTTCAATTTTTAGAATTTCCGTCCTCTCCTGGCTCGTTTCCCTTCCTTTTTTCGCGTTCTCCCAAATGAACGTCGACGGTCAGGTCCTTTATGGTAATGAATGGATTAATTATAATCAAGATTACGTAAAGATTAAAGTTTCCGAAGACGGTATTTACAAAGTTTCTTTCGCTGAATTAACCACGGCGGGCGTGTTTGCCGGTGCTTCACCTTTAGGTGCCAATTTCCAACTCTACCATATGGGGGAGGAAGTACCTATTTGGACCTCCACGGCAGGAGCTTTTTCCGGTGGGGACTTTATTCTGTTTCAGGGAAAGAGAAACCGGGGAGACTTGGATGTCCATTTATATGAGGACCCGTCTCATCACGGGAATCCGGACTTTAGTTTGTTCTCTGATGAAGCGGCTTATTTCCTGACATGGAATAATTCAAGTACCAATTTAAGGTTCGAGAATTCACCAAGTGATTTTTCATCAGTGACCACTCCTGAAGCTTATTGTCTATTTGAAACGGAAACCATTTACAGCAGTAAGCATGATGACGGTCGTTTTTACGGTGGTGCGGAATCCAAAAAATGCCGTTATGACCTAGGAGAAGGTTTCTTTGATAACCAGTTAACGACGAGTAAAACCGTTGGTGTTGATGCACCACAACTATATCCCGGGATAGACCCTGAGGTTTCAGTTAGGTTCTTTACGCCGGATGCTACGCACAATATCCAATTAAGTATTGACGGGAACGTTTTTTACAATAACATCTTTACCGGTTGGACAGTAACTCAAATGGTGACTAATGTTCCGGCCGCGGATATTTCCGGTGATTTTGATCTTGAAATCAATGGTGTTCAATCCGCTGCGGATAAATTCCGTTTGGCTTCGGTTAAATTAGAGTACCCAAGGAATTTTGATGCAGAGGGTGCGTCGTATTTCAATTTTAAAATTCTTCCTTCAACTACCCTTTCATACATTGAATTGAATAACTTCAATCATGGTGGTGTTGCGCCCTTATTATTTGATGTTACCAATAATTTGTTTGTTACCACTCAGGTAGCTGCCGGGCAAGTTCGCTTTACTTTGCCTGCTTCTACGGAAGAGCGGGAGTTGGTCTTGATATCGGATGCTGCATCCCAATCCGCTAATGCCGTGGAGGGTGTTGATTTCGTTGATTACGATTTCGGGGGTGATGCTCATGATTATATCATCCTGACTCATTCCGCAATGCTCAATGACGGGAGTGGGAATAACTTGGTTCAGGATTATGCTGATTATCGCTCCACGCTTATCGGTGGGGAGTTTAATCCGGTAATCGTGGATATTGATCAAGTTTTCGATCAATTCGGTTATGGTATCGATCGCCACGAAATGGCGATGAAGAACTTTTTTCACTTAGCGCATCAAAGTTGGAATACCCGTATGGCGTTTATCGTTGGTAAGGGGATTGATTACGTGAAAATGCGCGAGGAGGCGGAAGAGTGGCAGCAATGGGATTTTATTCCTTCATTCGGTAATCCTAATTCGGATCACCTTTTGGTTATGGAGGAAGGAGAGAATGTCCCTTATATGGCGATCGGAAGGATAGCTGCGAAGAGCCCTGCCCAAATCCAGTTGTATTTGAATAAGGTTCAAGAGTTTGAAAGTACGCAAGTAAATTCCCCACAAACCTATGAAGCATTGGCTTGGATGAAAAAAGTGCTGCACTTCGGTGGTGGTGACGCGGGAATCCAAAATTTTATCGAAAGTGAAATGACCGTTCTTGCCGATTCTTTGGAAGTCAGTACAATGGCGGCAAATGTTAGACAATTCTTCAAGAACTCTACCCAAACCGTCGTTTCGGCGCAAACCTCCGATGTAAGGGATGAGATTAATGGCGGTTCAGCTTTGTTGACCTTCTTTGGGCACTCCGCACCAAGTACCTTGGACTTTGATCTAGGGGACCCCAACGAATACGAAAATGCGGGTAAGTATCCCTTGTTTTATGCCATCGGTTGTAATACCAACCGTATGTTCGAGGTAGAGAGTACCTTAAGTGAGAACTTCGTCTTTGTAGAGGATAAAGGTTGTATCGGATTCATGGGTTCTACTTGGATTACGACCCTAGGGAACCTATCGACTTTTGCTCGATTCTTTTATGATAATCTAGGTAACGATAATTATGGTGAAACCATTGGTGAGGTGCTTCTGGCTTCCTTGAATGATTTTGGTTTTAATACTTCATATTCCGCTGGATTGGTAAGGAATAGTACCATTCTTCATGGTGATCCCGCCGTTCGTATTTATCCTCATGCCGGTCCTGATTACTTGTTGCATAAGGCGAATAGTTCTATCGCACCAACAGTACTTAACGTGCAAGCGGATAGCTTTACTGTTAACCTCTCCGTGGCTAACGTGGGACAATCCTTGGAGGACTCCATTAATCTAGTTTTGGAGCAGGAGCTGCCGAGTGGAGAGAGAGTAGATCTAGGAACGTACAGGATCAAGGCTCCTTATTTTGATGAGCAGTATTCTTATACGCTTCCCTTTCCCGGAATTGAGGCATTAGGAAGAAATAAATTATGGGTAATTATTGATTCTGATGATGAGATAGCGGAAATTCCTGCAGCAGCTGAGGCAAACAATGAAGAGTTTCTTGAGTTTTTTGCCATCGCTAACGATATTTTCCCGGTTTATCCTTCGGATTTCGGGATTGAACCCTCTACTAGCTTTGAACTAAGGGCGTCCACTGCGAATACCTTTGCGGAAAATTTGGACTACTTTATTGAAATCGATACTTCCGAGTTGTTTACCAGCCCAATTCGTGAATCTCAAATTATCAATCAATCCGGTGGGGTTCTCTCTTGGGAACCCAATATCCCGGTTATTGATAACACGGTATATTATTGGAGGGTAAGTGTGGATAGTTCCGCTACTTCAGGTGCCGGCTTCAATTGGCACAATAGTTCTTTCCTGCATTTGGCGGGAAGCCCTACAGGGTGGAATCAAAGTCATATCTACCAATATCAAAAGGATGAATTTACAACCTATGATATTGACCCTAATTCGCAGGTTCAATTTTATGAGAATGAATTGATCCAATTCAAAATGGTCAATGGTGCATTCCCGACTACGGACTGGCAAGATTGGGCTTTCTACAAAGGAGTATTTAAACTGTTTAACTTCGCTCCTTGTCCAGGTACTAGCAGTAATCAAAATGTTATATGGATCATTGTCGTAGATCCTGAAACGCTGGCGGTGAGGCAATTTGATGTTCCTAATCCTTATTTCTGTTTTGGTAATGGAACCAATACAGGTGGTGTCGGAATGTTTAAACCGAATAATGTTTCCGTAAGAGAAGGAATGATTGATTTCTTGGAGAATTGGATCCCTTCAGGGGATTATGTTTTCTTCGTTACCTCACAGTTGGTGCCCGGTGATTATTGGGCAGATGAATGGGGGCAAGATTCCACTTCTCTTGGAACCAATCTCTTTCAAGTGTTGGAAAACCAAGGTTCAAACAAAATTCGGGACCTTGAAAATAATCAAACGCCTTATATCTACTTTTACAGGAAAGATTTTCCGGATTACCCACAGCTAGAACTTCATGCAGCTACCGTGGAGGATCTTTTGACCGCTGATGTTGTACTTGAAGGAACCGGTTTCAAAGGTGATATCAATTCCGTAACCATAGGTCCCGCTGCCGAGTGGTTTAATATGGTATGGCAAGCCTCGGAATATGACCCCGATACGGAGAATGTAAACGTGGATATATACGGTGTAGATGATGCAGGAGTGGAAACGCTTCTCGCGGATAGCGTCATTGTTTGGAATTATGATTTATCAGCCATTAGCGCCGACGACTATCCGTATCTCCGCTTTGAATACCATTCCATTGATGAAACGAATAAAACCACACCGCAGCTGGATTATTGGAGGGTACTTTATGCACCACTTCCTGAAGCGGCACTAGCACCGAACGTGAATTTCGTATTCCAATCGGATACCTTACAGCAAGGTCAACCATTGAGTTTAGAGCTCGCCGTCCAAAATATCGGTGAGGTGGACATGGATAGTATGTTGATGCACTTCACCCTTGTGGATGCGGATAATAATCAAATCCTACAAGAGGATAAATTAGCTCCTTTATTAGTTGATGGCACTCTAACTGCCACTTACAGCTTGGAGACTTTTGACCTTCAGGGTCCACAGCAAATCTTCATTGAGGCAAATCCGAATAATGATCAACCGGAACAATTCCATTACAATAACGTGGGCGCTATTTCCTTCTACGTTCAAACGGATATCCGTAACCCGCTCCTTGACGTAACCTTTGATGGTTTGCATATCATGGATGGTGATATCGTTTCCGCGAAACCGGAAATCATGATGACCTTAACGGATGAAAATCAGTTTCTCGGATTGACGGATACTTCCGATATGCGTGTATTCTTAACCGATCCTAACGGGGATAGGTCAGAGTACATAGCGGATGGGGATATCTTGAGTTTCTTCCCTGCGGACGTAAATAATCTGGCGGATGAAAACCAAGCAAGAATCGAATTCCGCCCTGAGTTATTGCTTGACGGTACTTGGGAGCTTGAGGTAAGGGGTAATGATATTTCAGGCAATGAATCCGGTTCTACGGATTACCGCGTTTCATTCGAGGTAATTAACGAAGAATCCGTTTCTAACGTATTGAATTACCCGAACCCGTTTAGTACTTCCACACAATTCGTATTTACCCTTACGGGTGATGAATTACCGGATTACATGAAAATCCAAATCATGACCGTTTCGGGTAAAATCGTGCGCGAAATACTCATGGAAGAGTTGGGCCCGCTTCGTATCGGAAATAATCGTACGGAATTCAAGTGGGACGGGACAGATCAATATGGCGATAAACTTGCCAATGGTGTTTACCTTTATCGGGTAGTTGTCCAAAAGGACGGACAAGAAGTAGAGGAGTACGAAAACGGTACTGACCAATATTTCAAAAACGGATTCGGAAAGATGATGCTCTTGAGATAATGAATCCGGAACCTTTTCCGGAAAAGTCTTATTATTGCAATATAGATTCTTATCAATGAGAAATCGAAGCAACATAATAATCAACATTATTATTCGCCGGTGCTGACGCATCCGACGGGGAATTTTTGTTGATAACACAAAAGCCGCTGCGGATGTATTCCGCAGCGGCTTTTTCTATTTAATACATTACTTTTGCAAACGATTTTCTCACCCTTGATTTTTCTTGGGTGTTAAAAGGAAAGATTAAAGAAGGATATAATCAATAGTAGTCTTACATCTTCCACAAACCAATCGCAATGGCGGCAAAGTACAAATCCTACAAGAAACTCGACCTGACCGAAACCGACAAGGAAGTCCTCGAGTTTTGGAAAAAGAACCGAATCTTTGAGCGTTCCGTAGAAGAGCGTTCCAAAGACAACTCCTTCGTATTCTACGAGGGTCCTCCATCCGCAAACGGTAAGCCCGGTATTCACCACGTAATGGCAAGAACCGTAAAGGACACGTTCTGCCGTTACCGCACCATGAAAGGCATGCGTGTGGAACGTAAGGCGGGCTGGGATACCCACGGTCTTCCCATCGAGCTAAAAGTGGAGAAGGAGCTAGGCATCACCAAGGAGGATATCGGTACCAAAATCTCCGTGGATGAGTACAACAAGCAGTGCCGCGAAACGGTAATGCGTTTCACGAATGAGTGGAACGACCTTACCACCCAAATGGGTTACTGGGTGGATTTGGATGATCCGTATATCACCTATACCAACGATTATATCGAATCCGTTTGGAACATTTTACAACGTTTGTACAAAAAGGGATTGCTGTATAAAGGATACACCATCCAACCGTATTCACCGGCGGCAGGAACGGGCTTGAGTTCCCACGAGTTGAATCAGCCCGGTTGTTACAAGGATGTAAGTGACACCACCGCCGTGGGTGCTTTCAAAATCAAGAAGGACGATGCTTCCGCTTTCCTTTTTGCGACGGAAGACGAGGACGTTCGCTTCTTGGCTTGGACCACTACACCTTGGACGCTTCCTTCCAATACCGCACTTGCCGTAGGCGCAAAGGTGACTTACGTGAAAGTAAGAACCTTTAACCCTTATACCTTCTTACCTATGACCGTTGTCCTAGCGGAAGATCTTCTAGGAAAATGGTTTGACGCCAAGAACGAAAACGGCGATTTCGAGGCATTCGCAAGCGAGGAAAAGAAGAATCGTAAAAATATACCTTACACCGTTACCGCTAAGCACACCGGTAAGGAATTGGCGGGCGTTTCCTACGAGCAATTGATGCCTTTCCTTCAACCCAAAGGTGATGCTTTCAAGGTTATCGTAGGTGATTTTGTTACCACTTCCGATGGTACGGGTATCGTACACATCGCGCCTACATTTGGTGCGGATGATAAGCGTGTGGCTGACCAAAACGGAATAGCCGCCTTGACCGTAGAGGACGAGCGCGGTAACCCGCTTCCCCTTGTGGATAAGCAAGGGAAATTCGTGGACGGTATGGGTGAATTGTCCGGCCGTTACGTAAAGGATTACAAGGACGAGGACGGTTATACCGATGTCAACGTGGATAT
>JAHDDF010000568.1 GCA_020629475.1 Saprospiraceae bacterium | reverse complement strand
ATTTTCTTTTTGGCAAGAGCTACCCTATAGCTATCCGCCGTTCTTTTCTCAGGGAATGGTCCAAGAAGTAAACGATAAACCGGTTTTCCGTCTTTTCCTTGTGCTACGTTAACCAAAATGTTCTTGAACCAGTTTTTACGCAGTTTATCGATTTCCTGAACTACGTTCTGGGCATCCGTCAGGCTCATTACTTGAACGGCATAACCCGTTTTATCGGGTCTAACCGCCTTGAATTGGAAAACCTCCCTTTCCGGTGTCTCTCTAACGGCGACAACGAATCCGGTGACTCCTTTTTTGGCTGCGTTTCTCTTGTAACTTTCAGCCGAACTTCTTTGATCAAAAGGACCGATGACGATTTTGTAAAGCGGTTTCCCACCTTTTTCTTCCCTGACCAGCATGATTTGACTGAACCAATTCTCCTGTAGTTTTGCCGTTTCTTTTAAGACGTTTTGCAAATTATTATAAGTTCCTACTTGGACCCCATAACCGAAACCGTTAGGAGCAAAAGTAGATGCTTTATAAAGGTCAAAAACCTTATAGCCTTTAGTATTCAATACACCAAGCCCATCCTCTTTCACCGGTTCGGGTTTATCTTCAGGGGTTTCCTCCTTTACCGGAGACGTGATATCATCCGATGGTTCTTCTGAAGCACCTTCCACCGGCTCGGCGGGTTCAAAATCAGCGGATGGTTTAGGCTCCGCTATTTCGGATAAATCCTCGTATTTTCCTTCGGAAATTACTTCCAATTTAACTCTTGCCACACCCTTGCCAATGAGATCCACTTTTTCCGCTGCAACCCGGGATAGGTCAACGATACGACCTTGAATAAACGGCCCACGATCATTGATGCGAACCATTACCGTTTTCTTGTTTTCCAAGTTGGTAATCTTAACAACGGTACCAAACGGCAAGGTTTTATGGGAGGCGGTTTGCTTGGTTTTATCGTATAATTCACCGCTTGCCGTGGGCTTGCCGTGGTATTTATCATTGTAATAGGAAGCGAATCCATATTCCGCCGCCAATAATTGGAAGGAAAATCCGACGGCCAGGCATAGCGTAATTAGCGTTCTCATAATTGATGTTTAATCAAAACAATTCGTAATAATATCTAAAGTCAAGTAACAAGATTGCGAAAAATATAAGTAAAACGATTATACCAAGCAATGATAGTCCCCAATATCAAGTCAATTTTGAATTTTCCTTAAGATTTGCGGTGAATTAAATGGGCTTTCGTTTCTTGTGACGGAAATTTAATGGATATCGATGACCAATAAGGAAATAGCCGGTTTTTTTGCCGATTTAGGGGATATCATGGAACTCCATAAGGAGAACCCCTTTAAGATTCGTTCCTATAAGAATGCTTATATCAAGCTTCGAAAACTAGATACGCCCCTTAGCGAAATGACGGAAGCTGATGTATCCGCTATTCAAGGCATAGGTAAGGCGATTACGGCTAAGATTTTTGAAATTCTTGAAACCGGTAAACTGGCTACTTACGAAAAATACAAGGAGAAAACGCCGCCGGGTCTTATCGAGATGTTTAAGATCAAAGGCTTTGGACCATCAAAAATCAGGGTGGTATGGAAGGAGCTGGAAGTGGAAACCGTTGGTGAATTGTATTATGCTTGCAATGAAAACCGCCTGATCACCTTAAAGGGATTTGGTGAGAAAACCCAGCAGGATTTAATCAAGAAAATCGAGTTCTTGTATCGTTCGCGGGATAAGTTCCTTTTTGCTAGAATTGAAAAGGCAGGAAATCGTTTCCTTGAATTATTACAGGAAAAAATGCCACAAGCAAGGGTTGAAACCACAGGGGCTTTTAGAAGAAGGGATACCATTCTTCCCGCTCTAGAATACCTAAGTACCGAAGAACCGGGCGATGCCGTTTATGATGATTCCTTAATCTTGCTTTCCAAAACGGATTCCTTCCACCAAGCAAAATCCGAATCAGGAATTCCCGTAAAAATATTCTTTTGCCCTGCAGAGGAATTCGGTTCCAAGCAATTCAGGTATACGGGAACCAAAGATTTCTTGGAAAAATTCGTGGAAGTCTCCTCGGGAAAGGATTTTAAACATTTGAAAGAGGAGTCTGAGGTTTTTGAAAAGGCAGGCCTACCCTACTTGGTCCCCGAAAGAAGGGATTGCCCGGAGGATATAGGAAATGAACATTTCGCGCTAGTCCAGGAATCCGATATCAAGGGCGTAGTCCATTCCCATACCACTTGGTCGGATGGTGTAGCTTCCGTTAAGGAAATGGCGGAGTATTCC
>JAHDDF010000567.1 GCA_020629475.1 Saprospiraceae bacterium | reverse complement strand
ACGAACCCTTTCCCCATAAAAAGCGTTATTTTTACCTCATGGCAAAAGAACCTTCAGCTAGTAAATTCGATATCGTTCTCCTAGGGCGGGTATTGGCGCTTGCCAAACCGCACAAGCTGATTTTCTTTTTGGCGGCATTCTTGTCCATTGCCGTGGCGCCGGTGGCGGTGCTTCGACCTTACCTGATCCAATATACCGTTGACAACCACGTCCTTAAATTTGATATCGAGGGCTTGCAATTCATGGTAATGGTTTTAATTGGTGTTCTTTTTTTACAGGCACTGATGCGTTATTCCTTCCTGTATACCTCTAATCTTTTGGGGCAATCCGTAGTTCGGGATTTACGGGTGAGGGTTTTCGGTCATATCTCGAAATTGAAACTCACATATTTTGATACTACCCCTGTCGGACGATCCACTACCCGAACCATATCGGATATTGAGACCATTAATAATATTTTTTCCTCGGGTGTCATTACCATTATCGCGGATGTCATTACGCTTTTCGTGGTGCTTGGGGTAATGTTTTATACCAGTTTCACGCTGACCTTAATTTGCTTGACCACCATTCCCTTGCTTATCATTGCCACCTATATTTTCAAGGAGAAAGTAAAGGCGGCATTCCAAATCGTACGGAACCAGATTTCCGCGATGAATGCCTTTTTACAAGAACGGATTACGGGAATGAGAATCGTTCAGATTTTCAATGCGGAGAAAAAAGAGCTTAAAAATTTCGAGGAAATTAACGCGGAATACACCAAGGCTAATTTGAATACCATTTTTTATTACGCCGTATTTTTCCCGGTAGTGGAAATCTTATCCGCTACCTCCTTGGGATTAATGGTTTGGTGGGGTGCAAAGGGTGCCCTTGGCGGTGATATCTCCTTGGGTGTGCTTGTGGCTTTCCCCTTGTATTTAGGTATGCTATTTAGACCTATCCGAATGCTGGCGGATAAGTTTAATACTCTTCAAATGGGATTGGTAGCAGCGGATCGAGTTTTTGGGATATTGGATTTGGATACCAAGATTTCAAATAAAGGAAGCCTTAACCCGGATAAATTGGAAGGGGAATTGGAATTCAAGGACGTTACCTTTTCTTACGACAACCTAAATCCTGTATTAAGGAATATTGATTTTAAATTATCGTCCGGGGAAACTTTGGCAATCGTGGGAAGTACGGGTTCCGGAAAAACCACGATAATTAATATCCTGAACCGGTTTTATGAAATTCAATCCGGTGAAATACTAATCGACGGTAAAAACATCAAGGAGTACGAGCTCTTTGCCTTACGTCGAAGAATGGCTATGGTACTACAGGACGTTTTCTTGTTTTCCGGTAGTGTTATTGAAAATATTACATTAAGGGACGAAGGTATTTCAAGAGAAAAAGTCATTCGCTCCGCGAAAATGATTGGGGCGCACGAATTTATTGAAAAACTCCCGGGCGGTTATGATTATCAAGTAATGGAACGCGGTGCTACCCTTTCCATGGGACAAAGACAATTGATTTCCTTCGTTCGTGCCTTGGTTTTCGATCCGGATATTCTTATCCTGGATGAGGCTACTTCTTCCATTGATCCGGAAACGGAATCCGTGATTCAATACGCCATTGAAAAATTAATTGAGAAAAGAACCTCCATTATTATAGCCCACCGTTTGAGTACTATCCGTCATGCGGATAGAATCATGGTATTGGACAAGGGAGAAATTAAAGAATTAGGCGCCCACCAAGAATTATTGAATATTGAAGATGGGCGTTATAGGGCATTATATGAAATGCAGTTCGCGCATTTGGAGGGGTGATATTTTAATCTAAATCCCCATGAAATTTTTACTTACTAAAGAAAATATTACTACTCCTGTTATTCACAATAAGAATTCAAGAAGGAATAAACATTTATCGCCATCCCCTCCGAAAACGAGGTGGAGTATTTATAGGTATTTAGGAAAGTCCGATGGTTCAGAAAGAGGGAGATATAAACTTCCCATAAGGGATTTGGGCAAGGGTTTCAACGCTAATTTTATCCTTGACCATTTAAATTCTGAAAATTGCTTTGATTTTGAATACACTCCTACTGAAGGAAATGAGTTAGTAATTACCTCCGATGGAACGATGGACTGGATCGGATTTCTTTATAAAGAAGGGCAATGGGAAATAGGGCATTATAATCCTTTCCATTTCGAAACGGAGAGAATACACGATGGAATCGTGATTCTTGGAAAGTGAACAGGGAATTAATCATCCAATGTTTTGGTTAATTTCTTTAAAAT
>JAHDDF010000566.1 GCA_020629475.1 Saprospiraceae bacterium | reverse complement strand
CTAAAGCAAAACAAAAAAGAAGAGGGTTTTAATATGGAGGGAGCCTCCAAAATCCTCTTGTGTTTTGACTTGTCCCGTTCCGTTCCTAGAAAATTCTTGGATGAAGGAATCGTGGAACTGGGAAGTAAATTAGTGGATGAATTCCAAAAGGAAAACCCGGACACATCTTTCAAGGTTTCTTGGTATTATAAGAAGGAATTTTATGTCAATGACGAATGGCTAACCGATAAGGCGGCGGTTATTCAAGAACTGCAAAAACTCACGGACAAATCCGATCCCGCTTCCTATCTCTGGGAAGCCCTATTGAATGCCGGTAAGCAAGGCGCGGACATGGTCGCCTTCATTTCCGATGGTATTTCCTTGGATAAATTCGATGAAGGCAAAAAGGCCGAATTACTAGCCGGCTCCCCCACGCTTTTCTTGGCAACGGTAGAAACCAAAGCCGATGTCAAGAACATGAAGCGCATGGCAAAAAAATCAGGCGGGAAAGTGGTTGAGGTTCTGGATCATGATGATGTTATCGCCTTCATGAAGCAATTCAATCTGGAGCAAAACAAGTACCGCTACTCCTTGACGTACCAAAGCCTTTGCGAAGGAGGAAAAAACCGAAAACTGACCCTAAAAACCAAGGACGGAAACACCCAAGCCGAATGGGATTTTACCATTCCTGATACTGCTTGCATACCACCTACCGCTTGGACCGGCATTTACGTGGAAATTAAATATACCCATCAATACAAAACCACCAGAACACTAGCCGGTAGAGACATCATATACGCCGCAAAAAACAACCCCGTTCTTCCCGAGCATACCGCGCAAACGGAGGCATCCATGTTCGGTATCCACAAAATCATTTTCGAGGGCGGAAAACCCACGATGGGAATGATTATCGATGAGCTTATAGGCGCGGACTTAAGCCGTGAGGCATTCATGAAAGCGGCAGGCAGGGATGAGGAAGCTACCATCAAGGCACTTGAAGACGGTTTCTTCAATTTCCCCAAGAAGTACGCTTTCATGCAACATAACTTTATTGAAAATTCAAGCAAGCAACACATTACGGTACAAAACGGGATGAACGCTGCCATTTACTCCCTTTACCCAAGGGCGGAGGATGGCGTTATGATGGAAAAATTAGACATTCTCCCCTTCACCCAATTCCGGACGATCCACAAAAATCCAAGGAAAGCATACGAGATCAACCTTAAGCATTCCTTACAATACATGAACTTGGAGCGGCAAAACTACACCCGTTCCGGAATGGATGAGTTGATGGGTAAAAACCTGCGTTTCCTTAGCGGCGAGGATTTCCGCAAGGAGAAACAACAACTCCTATACGATAAGAAACAAGACGAATGGCTAACGATGAGCCAAGCCACCAATACCTACAACCGAAAGATTACGGATTCCATTCTGCTCCCTTCCTCCGGCGATGGCTATTTTAGTTTGCACAAGAACAGCGGAACCGTCATTGCCCATGCACACGGCGGCGCGGGTTCCGGTGTTTCCGAAACGGAGGAACAGTTCCGGGCATTAAATAATACCATTACCATATTTTCCTTGGTTTTTAGTCGGCTATCATCGGTCGGGCCCGCTTTTGCAGTATGGGTGATGCTAGAAAAGGCAAAAATGAAATGGCTGGAAAAAGCTACCATCGCTATCATTACCATGCAAGGGATGAGTTCCGAAGACCTCAACCAAACGCTAGAAGAAACCCTTTGTAATGCCATAATGGATGCCATGGGTAGTTTTGGCGGTCCTGTAGGAGAAAGACTCGGGCAAATCAATGATATCTTAGGTCTATTGGAATTACCGACCTTATCGAATTGTAGAGTGGAGAATATGCCGGGGAGTGAGTAGGGGTGAATTTAGTCAGACCGACAGTGTTTTAAGTTTGAAAAACCACTTGTACCATTCATTCCGGTGATTTCAAAGTTTTAGTCAGGCTGACAGTTTTTAAAGCTTGAAAATAAGCATTCCTTTAAAATCATGATTCTAAACAAAATACTGTCGGTCTGACTGCCCTTCATGCGGTCTTCTAACCGCAGATATTCCATCTTTTATTTGTAAAAATAATTGCATATTCCACCCTTTCAGGGTTGTTATTGTTCGTTCTTCGCGTTGGCTATTGTTATTTCATCCCTTCGGGATTCAAGCACCAATCCCGAAGGGATGAAATAACAATAGCAGTAAAGCAAAGGCAAGTGTTTTAAGGAGCAAAAATTACCGAATAAGTAGAAGAGATTTAAAAATATAATTTTTTAGGAGCGTGG
>JAHDDF010000565.1 GCA_020629475.1 Saprospiraceae bacterium | reverse complement strand
TTGGAGACATTGGATATCTACTACGCAAAGCGTAGTAGATATCCAATGTCTATAAAGAGGGTCTATCAGAAGGTGTTAAAACCCCGTTCCGGAAATACCCCGGTATGCTATCCCCGCTCCGATAACCAAAACGATAATCCCGGAGAACCAACCGAACCATTTCAGGTGAACGGGTTTGAGTTTCTTTCGTAAGGCATCCGAAAAGAATGCCTTGAAGAAGTCCGTGACGATAATAATACCCATGATTCCCCCAAAAAACTTGATGACGTCAGTGGTGGAGAATGAGCGGCTGATTACGCCGTCCGTCATGGTGGTTATCCAAAAGAAAATGGTAAAAGGGTTGATGGTGTTCACCAAGAAACCTTTAAACCAAAGACCAAGAATGGATGTGTTACGTTGCGGGACACTTCGCAATTCTTCTAGGCTTGGCGGTTTTTTTAAAAAAAGAATAACTCCGAATAGCATTAAGAATAAGCCACCGATCAAACCGAACCAAAAGGTAAACTCTTCGTTGCCCTTCAGCTCCGTCATTTTTGAAATGCCTAGATAAGTCAGGAGAATAAATAAAAGATCACTGATCCAAATACCGGTGCCTACAAAAATTCCGGCACCCAAACCTTGGCGAATACTGGTCTGAACCAAGGCGAAGAAAATAGGGCCAATGGAAAAACTTAAAACCAAGCCAAGAAGGATGCCCTCAAAGATGAATTGCATGTGGTTTGGTTTTTTTGAGAGACCTGATGTTTACTCCGCTAGCGGAGTAAACATCAGTTGTTTATCATCGGACATCTACTACGCATACGTAGTAGATGTCCGATGTCTAAGAACTACCCTAGCGTCTTGTGTGTAGCCGCCAAGATTTCACGAACCCTTTCTTGGGAAGGTGCTTGGGAATATACCCTAAGGACGGGCTCCGTTCCGGAAGGACGAATCATCACCCACTCATCCTCGGAAAAGTAGAACTTGTATCCGTCAACGTTTTCCGTACGGATAACATCAAAGCCATCTCCCATGGAAGTGTAATTACCGGCTTTGCAATTGTCCATGATAGCCCATTTCTTATCGTTGTCGATATGAAGGTCATCACGGTCAAAAGCGAAGGCGCCCACCATGTCGTATACCTCTTGGATAAGTTCCTTGATGGATTTTCCGGTTTTAGCCATGAATTCCATAATCAATAAACCCATCCAGATACCGTCTCGTTCAGGGATATGTCCTTTTACGGCAAGACCACCGGATTCTTCACCACCAACGATGACATCGGTATCACGCATGATTTCAGCGATATACTTAAATCCGATTTTAGTAACGGTATAATCCAAACCGAACTGATCGGCGAGTTTTTTCATCTTATCCGTAACGGAGAAAGTGATGATTACTTTCCCGTCCATCTCCTTGTATTTTCTCATGTAGAGAAGAAGGAGTAATAGTAAGTGGTGGGAATCCACGAAATTCCCGTCCTCGTCATACATCCCGATACGGTCGGCATCACCATCATTGGCAAGACCAAGATTTAGTTCCGCGTTATTGGCAAGCGTTTCGGATAATTCCGTGAGGTTCCTGTGGATAGGCTCCGGGGCTTGACCTAAGAAGGAGGGGTTATAATCACAGTGCAAAAGGGTAGCATTGGGGAATAAACGACGAATAACGTTCATTCCGGCACCGTACATTGCATCGTATACCAAGCGGATATCGGAGTTGCGGATAGCCTCTAGGTCGAAATTTTCCTCCACGTGCTTGAGGTACATATCCTCTAGGTCGATATAATTCAGTAAGCCATCCTCGAACATGGAATCCAATGAAGGAAGCTCCTTGTCGGTTACTTGATCGGGGATTCTATCCTCTACCTCTGAAATTTCAGCCGGAACGGAAGGTCCACCCAAGTTTGATTTTAATTTATAACCATTGTAGGATGGCGGATTATGGCTAGCGGTAATCACTACGCCTAAGTCGGATTTTGTTTTAACCACACCTAAGGATACCATTGGCGTAGAAACAAATCCTTTAGCAAGATGAACTTTAATGCCATAAAGCCCCATGACACGCGTGGTAGCTTCCGCGAACATTTCACCCGCAAAACGGCAGTCGTGCCCGATAACGATTTTTTTATATCCCTTGGATTGAAGCCATAAGGCGGTTCCTTCGGCTACACGTTTTACGTTGTCTTCCGTGTACTCACGGGCAATGATAGCGCGCCAACCGTCGGTTCCGAATTTGATCTTGGTCATTTTCCTTGTTCTATTTTGAATGATTTTGTTCGGGTGGGTGTTATAT
>JAHDDF010000564.1 GCA_020629475.1 Saprospiraceae bacterium | reverse complement strand
CTCCCTAAGTCCTCCAGACCCTCAGCACCAAAATCTCCAAGGCGAGGAAAATAAGCGCCGCGATAAGGCACCATTTCCACAACACGATTCCACGGGAACGCTCACCGATGTATTGGGTAAAGTCCGTTGCCGCATTTCCTTGCAACACCTTCGCTTTATCTCCTACTACTCCCTCCAATTCGGATTCCGTGTAATAGTCCAACACTGATTCCCTACGGTCGAAATTATAACCGTATTTCTCCGTGATTTCATTATCACCGAAATACAAATCATAGAATCCTGCCTCCTTGATTTGATTATTGACGCCAAGGATTACCTTGGAACCGATTTTCTTTTGCTCCGGAATAAATTCCTCTTGCTCGCCCCTCATGCGGTATACCGCCTCGGCACCGGTAAGTGAATTGGATGCCTCCAATACTTCATCCTTACCTATAAAGAGCGCGATTTGCTTTGCCTTTCCTGCCGAAACCGCCATCTTATACACCATTGGGACAAATACCTCCGCATTACGGACCAAGTCATTGTAATCCGTATCCAAAGGTGCCGCACACAAGTACAAATGCCCTTGATCAATGCGGTATTTCCCTAGGAAAGTGGTTCCGTCACGATAGGTCAATAATTGTTCCTCCGCGCGACTCCCGAAGGCAGTCAATCTAAATGCGCCTTTAGTAGAAGGTAACTTGAGGTTAGACCTTGAATTTTCGTAAACGTCCTTGAAGATAAATTCATCCGTGTTGATTCTTCCCACGGATTTGTCCTCCTCCTCAAATGCCATGAGTTCGTTAGCCGGGTAATTGGATAAAAAGCTTTTATAAGAGGATATATCCGAATTCCTAGCCGGGAAAACCAATACGTTCCCCCCGTTTTGGCTGTATTGTTTTAATTCGAAACCCAATCCCGAGGAAACGCTTCTTAGACCATTACTTACGATGAGGTTATAATCCGGGAATTTGGAATAATCCAAATTCTTGGAACTTGCGTTATCCACCTTGAATACGGAAATCCCCTTGAATACGGCATCCAAGTAGCGGTTACCGCCGCCATCGTTGATTACCAATATTCGAATTTCCTCAGGTACATTGAAGGAGAAGAAAAGATTATCATCGAATTGGACGGGGAAGTCCGTTATGGACAATTCCGCTTCATGCCAACCCGCTTTAAGTACGGAAATATTTACCGTATCAATAACTTCGGACTGCGCGGGAACCGACAAGGTTCCAAGTGGCTTGGTTTGTCCTTGGTGTTTCAAGGTAAGACGCACGTTCTCCGCCTTTTCGTCACCCGTATTCCTTACCCTTACAATCAAAGGATTGTTTTGATTCAACATTTGGACGGGTGCTTGGAACCAAGCGGTATCCAAGGAGATATTCGCTGTTTTTAAGGATTGTAGAGGAACCAAATTGAACTCTACGGAAGTATCACGTTCCACCTTGAAATCGGAAATGTTCTTTTGATAATCCGAGATGATATAGGAAACCTTATTATCTAATTTGGTAAGGTTCAAGGTTTGGGTCTGACGAATCATGACCTTACCCATATCCCTTACGGCAGGTGTAATTTTTATTTCATCAATTAATGCCAATGCTTCTTCCTTGCCTACAAGGCGTTGGTGCCTGCCCTCGAAGTCATGGGTCAGGATTTGGAATTCATCCTCGACGGAATAGGCTTCCACGATTTCCGTGGCACGGGTTTTCGCCTTGTCCAATAAGGGCACGTCCGAAGAGAGGGAACTCATACTATATGAGTTATCCACGAAAACGGAAACCGCTTTGGCGCCGGTCTTTACTTCATTCCCTTGGGGAATAAAGGGCTGCGCGAAAGCCAGTACAAGCCCGGCTATTGCCAAGATTCGTAAAAGCAATACTAAGAGATGCTTAAGCCGGTTCCGATTGGAAGTCTCCTCTTTCACCTCTTTCAAGAAGCGGACATTGGTAAAATATACCTTCTTAAACCGCCTGAAATGAAACAGGTGGATGATGATTGGGATGGCAATTAAGCCAAGGGCGAAAAGAAATGATGGGTACAAAAACTGCATACGGCTGCAAATATAGGATTTGAGGGGCAAGAGGGCAATGCGGAACCCTAGGAAAAGGATACATATTGAAAACTATTCCTTGTGCTTAACGCATGATCCGCCATTTTAATACAAAGAAAGTGCCCAATCTTACTGAAAAGACATAAAAAAACCTCGCCCGTCGGACATTGACGGGCGAGGTAAAAGTTGGAGCGTGTTCAGATTTTGCTTATTGGAATAGAAACAGTCAATTTTTGTTTTGAAT
>JAHDDF010000563.1 GCA_020629475.1 Saprospiraceae bacterium | reverse complement strand
GATTCTAATCATGTAAGAACCCATACTACTTGTCTTTCTTATCGTCCAGTTTGAACTTGATGGGAATGGTGTATTGGACTTTTGCCGTTTTGCCGTTTTTGTCAATTCCGGGAGTCCAATCGTTCATAAGTCGGGTAACCCGTAATGCTTCCGCACCACAGCCGTTACCCGGGTCCCTTAATAGCGTATGACCCGATGTGGTTCCGTCTTTCTCCACCACAAAGCGGACAACCGCCATCCCTTCGACACCGGCCTTGGAAGCTTCTTTAGGATATTTTAAATTATCGACAATGAAATTGATTAAGTTGCCATTGGAGCATTGGGTTTTCTCTTCACCGGTTTTTCCATTGCAATCCCCGAAAGCGGGCATAGTTTCAACCTGCATGGAAACATCTCCCGGAGCAGGTGGTGCAGGAGGTGGTGGCGGAGGCGGTGGTGGTGCTATCCCTGAGGCATTAGGTGCTTTTGGTGGAGCGGGAGGCGCCGGTGGAACAGGTGGTTTCGGAGGTTTTGGTGCGTCCGGATCACCCAGTTTGAATTTAACCGGTAAGACGAATTCAACGGCAACGGTTTTGCCTTTATCCTTTCCGGGCGTCCATTTGGGCATGAGTTTCGCTACGCGCAATGCCTCGTCGCCTAGGCCGGAACCGGGATCTTTTAGCACCTTAAATTTAGATAAGGAACCATTTTTTTCCACCACGAACTGGATAACCGCCATTCCTTCAACGCCGGCTTTCCTTGCCGCTTCAGGATATTTCACGTTTCCTCCGATAAACTTGATGATTTCCTTATCGGAACAAGATTTCCTATCCGCGTAATCCTTTATGAATACGCATTTGCCCCAAGTAGGCATTTCCTCTACGGGATCGGGTTTCTTTTCAGCTACTCCATGAGCAACTTCCATTTCAGCCCAATCCTTAAGGGCATCCGTCATTTTCTGATCCAGGATTTCATTGGTTTGTTCCCCTATATTATCAATAGGTGAAACGGATTCCCCGCAATTGAAGGAGAATAAAAGGACCATAATTCCTACCACGGGGAGAACGGCAAGATACCTTACCGATTTCCGTTTGGGTGAATTTTCATTCGAGAGCATAAGCAATCGTTTTTTAATTAGTGAAGCAAAAGTGTTGTACAAAGCAGGATCGATGCTTTTGCCCACTTCCCGTACTAGTAACTTTGCGTACTCGTACCGGGAGCCCGCCAAGGAAGCCACCTTTTCATCAGCGATGAATTCGTGGGTTTCCCGAAGGCTACGATTGAATAGATGAATAATGGGATTAAACCAATTCAACACGGTCAATAATTCCATTAGGATAACATCCACCGAGTGCCATTGGCGGACGTGCACCATCTCGTGTTCCTTGATCCATTCCTCATCCGCTCCCCTGTGCCTGGGATGGATAAAAACGGTATTAAAAAACGAGAAGGAATCAGCTTTCGTATTGCAATAAGAATTGGGATTATGTTTAACTTTTTTCAAGGAGTTATATAGAAAGGTTGCCCTTTTTATTAATCGAATAGAAAACAACAAAACACCTACGCCATAAATCAATAAAAGGATTTGACCTAGGGTTAAGGAAAAGCCGGATGAAGCGGAGGTTTCCATTCCTTGATTAAAACCTACGGTAAATATTTGGGAGGTATAAACGATGGTTCCTACCATTCCTTCATCATTCCCGTAATTGAAATTCAACAAAGGAATCCCGAAGGAGAAAAGCACGGAACCCAGCAAGTAGAACCTATTGGTAGTGAAGAAGGTAGTCCTTTTCAAAAAACCTAAATAAATCAGGTAAAACCCTAGGAGGCAAATGCTCGTCTCCATTAGGTATTGCGCTATGGGCGGGAGGCTAATCATTGTTCTCCTTTTTTGATTTTCTCAAGGATTTCATTCAATTCCTCTAAATCAACATCCTCCTCTTTTACGAAGTGCGACATCAATTGCTCCACGCTCCCACCGAAATAATTGTTCATCATTTCCTTGAAGGAAAATTTCCTGTATTCCGACTTTTTTAAAACGGGAAAATAACGGTGGGTTTTACCGAAGGATTCATGGTCAATGAGTCCCATACCCTCCAGCTTTCTTACAATAGAGGATATCGTATTATAAGGAGGTTTGGGAGCAGGCATCTCGGAAATAATTTCCTTAACGAATGCCTTTTCCAATCTCCAAAGGATGCGCATGACTTCCTCTTCCTTGTGCGTGAGCTTGTGTTGCTTCATGACACAAGTATATCAACTATTTTTTAGTTTATCAACTAAATTTTAGTTAATGTCAATATTTTGCTCGCCTT
>JAHDDF010000068.1:12704-14513 GCA_020629475.1 Saprospiraceae bacterium | reverse complement strand
TTTTGCCTCGGAGAGGCATACAATGATTTGAAGGCAATTTGCAATATAAAATAAAAGCGCCAGAGGTGCGACCTGTTATATTTCCTTTTGCTGTTAACCTGCAGTTCTGTTGTCCTTAAGTTTAAATGTCAATACAGTTAGACACTAGACGTTAGATTTTGTGTTGCTATTTAAGCTAAAAATTATCTAACGTCTAAAATCTGAATAACAATATTTTAGAGGATATCCTAGTTGAAAACTCAGCAACAGATTTACCTAATTGAACCAAGATGTAAGACGTCATTCCATTCTTTAGTACCAATTCCATCTTGAATCCTTTAAAAAGGAAATGCCCCTACACCCGTTTTCCGCTTCATCATTATAGCAATAAAAACAACAAAAACCGAAACACCCACCAGGGCGGAAACGGAAGCACCTAGCATACCATGCTCGGGAACCAAGAAAATTAAAAAACCAAGGGTAACCAGCAATTGGATACCGATACCCATAACCATTGATTTTTCTTCGCCGCACATCATCATGAGATAACCCACGGGTCCTACGAAAGCCAAGCACAATTTGGCGATACACAAAAGCATAAAGGGCAAGTAGGCATCAGCAAATCCATCTCCGTATAGTTGGAGCATCCAGCGACCTACCAAGAAGAAAACCAATATCATCGGCAAGGTCAAACCAAAAATAAAACGGGTACTGCGTTTATATAATGCCTTTAATTCTTCCTGCCTGCCTGCGGAAAAATAAGACGCGAATAATGGTGTAACGGATTGACTCACCATCAAGGAGGGAATCAAGGCTAAATCAGAGAATTTTAATGCGGCATTGTAATAACCTACATCCGTATTCTCCATGGCATAACCAATAAATAATACATCGGCACGGGTACTTAAAACGTATAATAAACCTGAAGCGGTAAACCACAAACATCTCCGTAACCAATCATTTTTCTCCTTGGGTATTGTTCCTTTTCCTCCTAGGGATTTATTGGCAATCATGACTAAAACCAAGGAGTAAACACAAGCAAAACCAAGAGCAAAAATATTAGCTAAAATGTAGGACTCCGGTTCCAAGTGCTTGCCCAAGAGCCAAAAGAAAAATATCCCAATCGCCAAGCCTACCGGCTTGGCGATTTTTTCGGCGGTGGCTGCCCACACCACTTTTTTTAATCCTTGCAAATACGCCTGTAAAGGAATGATCAAAGCAGCCAATGGAATACCGATTATCGCTAAGTTGAAATAAGAGGCATTATCCGACCAGCCCGGAATAGTCCCTAGATTTACCAATGCCCAGAAGACAAAACATATTGCCAAGGAGGTAAAAACGGAAGCGCGGATACTCCAGCCCAGAATTCGGCGTAAGCCTTGTCCGTTCCCTTCCTCCTGCAAGCGCGGGACTTCTTTTACCAAGAGTAAACCCGTTCCGAAAGCACCGGCAATCCAAAGCACGAACAGCCAATTAAACACTTGGGAGTATGCACCGTATGCTTCCTCCCCTCCTATCCTTGCAATGAGGACGTTTAAGAGAAAAACCAATGCCATCGACCCGAACTGCAAAACGGCATTCCCCAAGGAACCGCCAAGCGCCAAGCGTTTATCGGATGTCCCGATTTCCTTTCCGAAGATCAAGGACGCCAACTTGTCGAATAGGTTTTTCATCTCAAGGATACAAGATGCGGATAGTTCAAGAATTCCTTCAACAAAAAAGAAAAAGACGTAAGATTTGACCGGAGCAAATCTTACGTCTTCCTTGTGATAAGTAGTTGTGTTGCCAATTATGGAAGAAAGGCATTGTATCTAAAAATAGATTTTGAGA
>JAHDDF010000068.1:0-12604 GCA_020629475.1 Saprospiraceae bacterium | reverse complement strand
TAATCCTCCGGATCGTGCCCGCCATAGAAAGTAAAGAATCCCTTGCCCTTGGTCCCGTGGATGTAGCGTGCCTCTCGGGCGGGCTTGTTTTCCCCTAGGATAAGGACATCGGATTTAATGTATTTCTTTAAGAAAGCCGTGGTTTGCCCCATGAATCCCTTCACCGTTTTGGTGTGGCTTTGGGTGAGCATGGTCGGAACGGGATCCCATTTCGCGGAGAAATCGAAAAGCGTAAAGTAATCGATTTCAGGAGCTACCTTTCTTCCTTGGTTGTGATCAATGGTGGAATACTCGTATACCAAAGGATCCTTCATCAATTGGAAATCCTTAAAGGCAAAAGTATTCGTGAAATTTAATTTGGATTGTGCGGTAGGATCCGCGGGATCACCATCGTACATCTTGGCGCAAATATCCAAGCCTTCAGCCGCCAAGGCGATATCATAGGTATCCGTAGCGGAACACATGGCAAACATAAAACCGCCACCTACTACATATTCCTCAATCTTCTTGACGACAGCCAATTTTAATTGGGAAACCTTTCGGAAATTCAAGGAAGTAGCTAGCTCCTCCATTTTCCTTTGGTTCTCACGATACCAAGCATGGGTATGGTAGGAACGATAGAAACGACCGTACTGACCCGTGAAATCCTCGTGGTGTAGGTGGAGCCAATCGTACTGCGCCAGTTGATCCCCCACGACCTCTTTGTCATAAACGGTTTCGTAAGGAATTTCCGCGTAAGTCAATACCATCGTAACGGCATCATCCCAAGGTTGTACTTTCTCCCCTTTGGCGTTGAATTCAGGCGTGTAAACGGCAATTTTAGGAGCTTTCTCCAATTTCATTGCCTCTTGGTTTACTTCGGGATCACCAATGTCCGCCAAGATTTTATTGAACTGCGCATCAGGGACAATCTCGAAGGAGACATCGCGCTTCTTGCATAGTTTCTCAAACAAGACATTATGTTGGAAAGCAAAACTTCCGCCCCTGTAATTCAGGAGCCACCAAGCTTCAACTTCCTTTTCGAGCACCCAATAGGTAACACCGTAAGCCTTGAGGTGATTCTTCTGCTTCTCGTCCATGGGAATAACCATGTACGCAGCAGAAGCACTTCCCCAAAGGAGAAAAAGGGCAAAAAAGAGGGTCAGGAATTTCTTCATAAATCAATGGGTTTTTGACCATTACCAAAATGATGAACGTAAAATGCCCGGAATCCGGTCAAAAGTCAAAGGTGGTTTAACGAAATTTTATGCCAATGCGCCACATTTCCTAGGAAACACCATAGCCCGTAACCCTGGATTTCACCTTAAGCAGTTGCCTTACTTCGGTGCCTTGCACCTCGTAAGGCATGAAAACCTTGGAATTATCGGAAATCAGCCGCAATGCCTCAACACCTGCCGAGGATCGGATTTGTTGGACCCTTTTTACCACTACCACATCCGTTACCACCACGTATACGTGGTTGTCATAAATCGGGTCATCATTTTCCAAGGGAGTACAAACCACCAAATCACCGTGGGTAATGGTGGGCATCATGCTATCACCTGAAACCTCGAAGGCTATCAGGTCCCTGCCGGACAAGTCCGGCAGGGAAAACTTGGGTAATTCCCTGAGGTATCCCGGGTTTCCGTGTTCCATGGCGTAGCCGCCTATTGCCTTTTCGTCAACAAGGACGATTTCAACCGAGGAACCATGCGTCCTTTCCCCGAAGGAGCGTGTATCAAAGTCGCCCGCCGCTACCGGCGCACCTCCGATGAACATTTCATCGGAGGTGCCGAAAATGTAATTGGCGTTAATATGGTAGCAGGAAAATAAACGTTCTAATTGGTCAACCGTTATATTACGGCGACCTTTAAGGATAGAGTTGATTACGTGATTATAGGTATTCAATTTTTGAGCAAGGTCCGATTTCCCCTTTATCAGGCTCAATCGGACAAGTTCATCATAAACGACGTGAAATCTTTTGTTAACAACGTGGGAAGTAAAATCGGGCATCCGGAATTTTTTGTAGTAAATTTTTGTTTTAAAAATGGGGTGATTTGTTGAAAAAACTGTAAAAACTTCCTTAATTTAAGGAGATGCACAGCAAAAAGTCAATCTTAAGCAACAAAAACAAACAAAAAGTTGATTAATTAAAACATTCTGTTTATCTTTGTAATAACGAAAGAAACTTATCGTTTGAAACAAATCGTATTCGAGAGGCTAAAATACAAAACATCGTGAAAGGTAAAAATCCAATCCAAGAAGACGCCAAACGCGCGTTCCCGATTCTCTCCTCCGGCGTGGAGAAAGGATATGCCTATGCCAACGAAAAGAACCCCGAGCTTGCTGAACTTCTTAAGCAATTGCTTGCCATTCTACTTCGTCCCCTTATGGCGCTGAGGGCAAAATTATACCGCTTCTTCTTCCGGGGCTCCGGAAAGCAAGAAAGAAGCAAGGTCCCTATTTTCAGGATTGCGGTTATCATGATCGGATTCATGTTGATCTACCATAAGAATCTATCTTTTGCTTTTTCCATCCAAAACCCGAGTTTGGTTGCCGCTGATTTACATTCACCCGGCGCGGATCAAGATTTAGGCGACGTTGCCGTTCCAAGGGAAATGTCGAACCAGAATGAATACGCCCCTGTTTCCGCCAAGAAATTGACCAAACAAACCACACAAGATTATATCGAGTCTTATCATGACCTCGCTATAGCGGAAATGAAAAAATACAATATCCCGGCTAGTATAACGCTGGGTCAAGCGCTTATCGAGAGCCGTTCAGGAACCAGCCGTTTGGCGGTTCAAAACAATAATCACTTCGGGATTAAGTGCTTCAGCAAGAAATGTACGAAAGGACATTGTACCAACCATTTCGATGACCACCACAAGGATTTCTTCCGTAAATACGGTTCCGTTTGGGAATCTTACAGGGATCATTCAAAATTCCTTAGACGCAAGCGCTATGAAGGGCTTCAAAAACACGGCATCGATTATAAAAAATGGGCGGTCGGTCTAAAAAAGGCAGGATATGCCACCGACAAGCGGTACGACAAAAAGCTCATTGGGGTTATTGAGAAATATAACCTCCAAAAATACGATAAGGAATAAACCTTTTCCCTTATTGATTGTCAGCAAGAAACACCCCTCCGAATTCCTCTCCCCGATTTCACCCCACCCTTGGGTGTAGGGTGAAATCGGGAAATCATTTTTATTCATAAACATACTATTACGATGAAAAGACCATCACTTTTCCTTGGCATTGCCGTGGCGTTTTCCGTCGCTTTGGCTTCATGCCAAAGCGACCGGTTCGCCCTTTACGAAGGCAGTGTCGGTGAACAAATCAAACAAGCCCGGAAAGACAAAGGCTGGAGTAAATCCAAACTTGCCCAAACCGTGGGTTTAACCGCTGAAAACATCAGCACGATCGAAGCAGGAAAAGCCGTCCCGACCCGGGATATCATTTCCGAAATCGAGAACGAATTAATGGTCGAAATCATATTAGACAATTATTGATTCGTTAAAAACCTAAGTCACTGAAAATGTTAAATAAGTGGCACAGGATTTGCATCATTATTCATGTCCGTTTTCCTCTCCCCTTCGCGGATTAACCATTTTATTTTAACCGGCACACATCTCATGAAAAGCATTTCATTTATCTTTCTAGGAATTCTCCTAGGACTAACATCCTTCGCACAAACCTCCACCAATTCGGGTCCGGACATCGATTTCGATTTCTTTGAAATCGAAACGGAAAACCAAAACCCTAAGCTCCACACCTACGAGGAAGCCATTAAGCTCCTTTCCAATGATTCCGCTGAATTCATTGAAAAAGGAAAATCGGTACTTCCCTCCGTAGGAAAACAAATTAGGGAAGCCCGTATGGAAAAGGGTGCTTCACTGGAAGCCATCGCCTTCGTTACTCAATTAGAAACGACGGATATCCTAAAAATCGAAAACGACGAGGTAACTCCAACCCGTGAAATCATCTTAAAAATCGAGGATTTCCTAGGCGAGGACATCGTCTTACATTAAGATTTTTCTAAATCGTTACAAAAGCCCATCACCTCTAGGTGATGGGCTTTTGTATTTTCATCCCTTTCCCGTGCCTGAAGTTTCCTTCAAAATTGCGAATTTACGGCATGGAAAAAATCATCTATTTCGTAAGGCACGGTGAAACGGATTTCAACAAGCAACGCATCATTCAAGGAGGAGGCGTTGACTCCTCCTTGAATGAAACAGGGAAACAACAAGCACTTGAACTTTTCAAGGCTTACAATCACTTGGATTTCCAAGTGGTTTTTACCTCCCTTTTGAAAAGGACACATCAAACCATGCATCATTTCCTCGAGACCGGAATCCCTCATTTCTCCTACGGTGAATTGGATGAAATGAATTGGGGTATCCACGAAGGACAAAAAGCCGCTCCTTGGATGAGGGACAATTACCTGGAAATGACAGGGGCTTGGAAGAAGGGTGATTATTCCGCACGTATCCCCGAAGGGGAAAGTGCGGCGGAACTAGGCACAAGAACCCGGGCATTCTTGGACATTATTAAAGAAAGAGACGAAACCCGCATTTTGGTCTGCTCTCACGGTAGGACATTAAGGGCTATTTCCTCGCAGTTATCCGGCTTACCGCTTTCCACCATGGAACGCTTCAGCCATAGTAATACGGGTGTAACAACCGCTAAATTCATTAACGGTGTTTTCAATATTCTTAACGTGAATGATACTTCGCATTTGCAACCTTAGCCCGGCAAATGTGTCTTAACGAGGAAGCTTTTCTCTTTATCGGTTCCTTCGGGAAACCGTTTACAACGAAAAAAGTTATTTTTGCGACCGTTTTTGAATTGTACCTTTCCAAGCCATAAAATTGATGGGTTACAATCATTTATTATCTAAAATTTTGTTTGTCATATGATTTCCGCTAAAACTAAATTCCTGAGCACCGCCATTCTTACTTGTATGGTAGCTCTAGCCACGGCACAGGCTCCGGAAAACTGGTTTAACCTGGACTATACCGAAAACGATGTTAGAGGTGTAAGTACCGAAAGGGTTTATCAAGAATTATTGAAAGGTAAAACTTCACAAACCGTGGTAGTAGCGGTAATCGACTCCGGTGTTGATGTGGAGCACGAGGATCTTCAAGGAAAAATCTGGGTTAACGAGGATGAAATCCCGGGTGACGGAATCGATAACGATAAAAACGGTTACGTGGATGATATTCACGGATGGAATTTCCTTGGAGGAAAAGACGGAAGAAACGTGAACGAGGAAACCTTGGAGGTTACTCGTCTTTACGCCCACTACCGCAAGAAATTCGCGGACGTGGATGACCCGTCTTCCCTTTCCAAAGCCGACAAGAAGAAATACGAGTTGTACAAGGAGTGCAAGGAGGTTGTTGAAAAAGAGCGCAATCAAGCAAAAGCACAATTGGCGCAGTTCGAAATGACAGAAACCATGTACATGAACGGCGTAAAAAGCGCCCGTGAGTTATTGGGCGATAAGCCGTTGAATAAAAAATCCTTGGAATCCATTCCTGAAACTGCTGAAAACAATATTCCTAGAAGAATCATCGAAGCGGCCATCGAAGACGGCGTAACGCTTGATGAAATCGAGGAGGAAATCAAAGGACAATTGAAGGATGCTAAAAAGTACTTCGCTAGCCAAGCGGATTACATGTATAATCCGGATTGGAACCCTCGCGCGGAAATCGTAAAGGACAACTACTCCAACTCCTACGAGAAAGGTTACGGAAACAATGACGTAGAAGGTCCTGACGCAGGTCACGGTACCCACGTTGCGGGTATCATCGCGGCGAACCGCAACAATGACCTTGGTATGAAAGGGGTGGCGAATGACGTAAAAATCATGTCCCTTCGTGCTGTTCCCGATGGCGACGAACACGACAAGGATATCGCTAACGCTATTCTTTACGCGGTTGATAACGGTGCTACCGTAATCAACATGAGCTTCGGTAAAGGTTATAGCTGGGATAAGGGTGCCGTTGATAAGGCGGTTCGTTACGCGCAAGCTAACGACGTATTGATGATTCACGCGGCAGGTAACTCCGCTCAAAACAATGATGAATCCAATAACTATCCTAACGATAAGATCAACAACAAGAAGTTGTTCAAGAAGAAGAACTACGCTAGAAACTGGATGACCATCGGTGCCCTTTCTTGGAAAAAAGGTGAGGATTTACCCGCTACTTTCTCCAACTACGGTTCAAAGAACGTAGATGTATTCTCCCCGGGAGTTGATATCTACTCTACCGTTCCTCAAGTGGATGCGTACGAGTCTTACTCCGGTACTTCGATGGCGGCGCCGGTAACTGCAGGTATCGCGGCATTGCTTCGTGGCTACTTCCCTGAGTTGACCGCCGTTCAAATCAAGGAAATCCTTATGGAATCCACCGTACCCGTAAACGGCAAGGTGAAGCAACCGGGTTCCAAAGACTTGGTTCCTTTCTCCGACCTTTGTAAAACAGGAGGCGTGGTAAATGCTTACAAGGCATTCCAAATGGCTTCCAAGACCAAGGGTAAAAAGAAAGTGGTTAAAAAAGGTGCATAATCCTTCATTCACTTCATAAAAAATCCCGGCAGGTAAAACCTGTCGGGATTTTTTTATTCGGGTAATTTCTCGACCCTATTTTCAAGGGCTTCCGTAAATGGTGTCCGTTCCGAAACAGGATACACTATTCCACCAACAATGGCACAAATCGTATCCCTGTCCCCAAGGGCGGAAACTGCAGTCCAAAGCGCTTCCTCCATATTCCTAGGATGTCTTGCCACACACCATAATGCGAAAGGAACCGTATCGGTTGCCATAAGTTTTGTACCGTTTCCTAGAACGGAAGCAGCATGCCTAGGGGAATTATTCGCTATTCCGGCGGCTACTTGAATTTTGCTCTTCATATCGCTATCCGGCAGGTGCTTGGCTATCCGGTATAAAAAGCCGACAGGGCTTAATTCCAATCCGGAAGCGTAAACTTGCGCATTTAACGCCGCAGCTAAGGCAACGGCATATGCCCCCATCTTCCCTTCTACATGATAATGGGTTACCTCGGCAGAGGCATATGATTCCTCGTACAAGCGCTGGGGCTCAAAACCGAAGTACAAACCGATGGGTGCGGCACGCATAGCCGCACCGTTACCCAGGCTTCCCATCCCGCTAAAAACGGAAGGGGCAACACTACGCCAGGATTCTCCGGCACCAATTCGCCTAAGAATTCCGTGTGCCGTTCCTCCGTAGCCACGGTTGGGATCATGATCATAGTTCCTAGCGAAAATGCCGGCTAATTCATCCCGTTCTATTTTACCAAAACGCTCCAAGCATTCCACTACCCCGATTGACATTATCGTGTCATCGGTGTATTCATGTAATCCTTCCGGTAAATACCTATCGGAAATCCATTGACTTACGGTATCCGTTTCACCGAAAAATGCTTCGCCGAAGGCATCACCCAAGGAAATGCCCTTTAGGGATAATTTTGCTTTTTGAAGGGGTGTCAAATGTTTCATAGCTACTTGAACACCACTTCCGTGGCTCCCGTTCCATACTTAGGATGATATTCGTTTTTAAAGGTGGCAACGTTCCTATGCCTCACCAAACGCGTAGCGATTTCATCCCTCAACCTCCCTTTTCCTTTTCCGTGAATCACGAAAACTTTAGGGATGCCCAAGCGGACGGCTTCCTTGATGTATTTATCAAAAGCCTCTAGTTGGATGCGGAGAATATCACCATCCCTTACCTTGCGGATATCCGGTACTAAATTCTCAATATGGAAATCCTTTTCCAAGGGAAATTCGGCGAATGCCTTGACATCTGCCCCGGTCCATTCCACATAATCGCCTTCTCTACGGATAGGCTCCAATGGTGCTTGCTTTTGAATCTTTTGCTTGGTATACTGCTCTAAAGACCCTTTCTGCTCCTTTACTTCCAAGGGCTTAAATAAAGGATATACGTATGCCTCCTTATCCAATAAGGGTGCGGAACGCTTATGCTTGGTAAAAAACTGCTTGGGTTTTACCTTAAATTTCTTGGACAACCAATTCTCCTGACGCTCCGTGGTAATTTGTCTACAACGGATTTCCACCTCGGGATTATCACTGAGATAATCCCCTTGCATTTCCATCAAAAGGTGAAAAGAAGAAGCATTCACCAAGGAGCTTTCCGTTTTAAGCTTCCTTCCTAAATGGTTCATCCTAAAATCGAAAGTAACGGTGTAAAGGGTATCATTTACCAAGTAAACCGTGTAGCGTTGGACGGCTCCGTCCGGGCGTTTATGCGGCTGAAAAGCCAGTAATATCCCGGCGTTTTTTAATATCGCGTATTGCCTTTCCGGCAAAGGGAGTTCCTGCTTGGGTTTTTCCTCCGGTCGAACGACTTTTCCCTTAACGGAAGATCCGCTTAAGTCGGCATCCACCCTTTCCATGTGCGCACCGGAAGCAGGGATCTCGATTCCGCCATCCAATTCAACGATGTAGATATCGTTTTGCTTTTTATCCACGATAACCCCCTCGGCACCGGTATGAATGAAGCGTACCCTATTTCCTAATCCGAACAACATATTTTTATTGAATTTTGAGATGGTTAAGCCTTGTCCCCTCTATATCCTTTTATCAATAAGGGAATCCAACCAAGAACGGGGATGTAATAGCAAATCACGATGGGATTCAGGATAAGCATCTTTAAGAAACCTAGGAAACCAAAACGGATCTTGATTTCCTTACCCGCTCTTTTCTTTCTTTTCCATTGCCTATCAAACTCGGTAAACAACATGGGCCAGAACGGGGGTAACATAAACGGGAAGTACTTGAAATTCTCCTTGATGGTCCGGAATAAATCCTTCCAATCGTAAGGCTTCTTCCCGTACTCCTCCACGTACTTATCCATATCGGCTTGCATGGACGCGCGGATTTTAGTCCGTACTTCCGCTATTTCCTCGTCAGATAATTCCTCATAGGGTTTGTCCACCCAGTCTGAAGGTCTAACCCTAGAACATCTTACGTATGTCATTCTCGCCGGCATGGCGTAATAGAACATCCAAGGAAGAAAAAGTAATAAAGGCGTATGCAAACCTACCGGAAGCATGGGCAAGTTGACCTTTTGCATCAATTTATTGACCCATTCCCATTTATATGTATATGGATTTAGCCATTCCCCGTTTACGGTAACAAAGGGCACTACATCCGTCTTGTATTTCAAGGACATCCTTACGAAGGAAGTAGCGAAACGCTGCAATTGATAACGATTGTCAAACCCCTTCCCTATTCCGGGAATACCTTCCGGGTAAATAAAAACGTTCGCTTTGGGATAGTGCATCATCGTCTCGAAATTCAAGTAGGTGGCATCTATGCCTCCGCACTTTTTCCAAAACTTCCCAATCATGAAAGGATTCACCAAATAGAAACCCGACAATGCCGGTGTTACCAACGCCCTTGGCGCCAAATCAGCATTAAACCCTTTCTCCCGACAGGTGTAAGCGATGAAATGTACCCCATCCCAAGGAAATGCCATCCCGGAGTGATTACTAATGACAATAACCGGGGCATCCGGATTATTCCGTTCCATTGCCTCATCCTCAAAACCTATTTTCCGGATACGGAAGTAATAGTCCATCGGAATAAACAGCGCCTTAGAAATCAACTCGTGACAAAACTCAGGATCGTAGAATTCGTCGTAAATTGCTTTATTCGATTCCAATCGCTCTTCGACCTCTATGTCCGTTAGGCGTGCCATTGGTACAAAGGTCGGAAAACCTTAAGGGATTTAAAGCGTTATCGAAGAAGTTGTTCAAAAATTATTACCTCAAACCAAGAAGGTTTGAGGATAAACCAACATCATCATGAAAAAATTCTTGTACCTATCTTTTCTTCTCGCTACCGCGGGATTCCTGTTTAGTTGTGGTTCCACCTCTGAAACCAATACCACCACCGATACTTCCAAGCCCGCTCCCGTAGCGGATAAGGAGGAAGCGGAACCTTCCACCTACAAAATCGGGGACATCGTAGATGACTTCAGCTTAGAGAACATCGACGGCTCCATGGTTTCCTTGGCTTCCTTAGGGGAGGACGTAAAAGGCGCCACCATCATCTTTACCTGTAATCACTGTCCGTATGCGGTTCGTTACGAGGATCGTTTGGTTGAAATCAGTAAAAAAGTGAATGAGGTAGGTTACCCCATCATTGCCATCATGCCGAATGATCCGGAGGTAAAACCCGAGGATAACATGGAAAACATGAAGAAACGTGCGGAGGAAAAAGGCTTCGATTTCCCTTATGTAATGGATGCCGGACAAAAGGAATACCCCAAGTGGGGCGCCACCCGTACGCCTGAGGTTTTTGTTCTTCAGAAAGTAGCCGAAGGTTTCAAAATCGTTTACCACGGTGCCATTGATGACAACCATCAGGACGCAAGTGCCGTTAAGGTTAATTATATCCAAAACGCCATCGAGTCCATCGAGAACGGTAAAACACCTGACCCTGCGGAGACCAAGGCAATTGGTTGTACCATCAAGGTGAAGAGGGGTTAGAATTAGGCTCTGATAGGCAATCGTGTTGCTAACTCAATTTAATGCATTTTGTTAAAAATCAAGACGTTAGATGTTAGACACTAGACGTTAGACTCCGTTTTGTTACTTTAGTAAACAACTGTCTAATGTCTAACATCTAGCGTCTAACGTCTGAATAACAATATTTTAGAGGAACACCTAGTTGAAAATCCAGCAACAGACTTACCTAATTAAGCCTAGAATTAACTTTATCCGTGAAATGATTTAAAGTCGTTCCCGGATATGCAAAACACCTTCTGCAATCGTTGTATCTTTGCCATGATGAAGCATACACGATTACTACTATCCATCTTTATCCTGTTGGCGGGCTTGATGACGTTTCAAGCTTGCCAAGAGGATAATTTTAATATGGACGGCTCCTTGTCCTTGGAATTCTCCGTGGACACCCTACGTTTCGATACGGTTTTTACCACGCTCGGTTCCGCCACAAGAACCATTAAAGCTTACAATCGAAGCAATGATCCCATCCTCATCTCCGAGGTTTTCTTAGCGGAGGGCTCCTTGTCAAAATTCAGGATCAACGTTGACGGTATCACCATTGAACCGGGCGCAAAAGCTACGGACATCCCGATAGCGGCCAATGACTCCGTTTATATCTTCGCCGAGGTTACCATTAACCCGGATGATCCTTTGGAATCCAGTCCCTTTGTCCTTTACGAGGATTTATTGTTCGAGACCAACGGCAATATGCAAAACGTAACGCTTGAGGCTTTCGGGCAAAACGCGAATTACGTTCCTTCCCAATTCAGCGCAGGCACGGTAAACCTGTTGACCTGTGATATGGGTATCGAAACTTGGAATGATCCTCGTCCTTATGTGATTTATGGTGTCTTGGTCGTGGATAGTTGTGAAATCGTAGTGCCGCAAGGAACGGATATTTATGTTCACGGCGGTTTGGTAAATTCGGGGGATACCCTTTTCTACAATGACGGTATTTGGTTCTTCGGGAACGAAGGGAAATTGACCATAAACGGGGCGCTCAATAATCCCGTTACCATTCAAGGCGACCGCTTGGAAGAACCTTTCCAAGAAGTCCAAGGACAATGGGGTGGTATCCGCTTGAGTACGGGAAATAGATTACATGAAATCAACTACGCGGTTATCAAAAATTCCATCGTGGGTGTCCGCGTGGATTCCGCCGCTACCTTAAATATCCAAAACACGCAAATCCTCAATACTTCCAACTCCGGCTTACTGGGCGTTCACGCCAACATTACGGGTAGTAACCTTTTGGTAGCCGATAATGCTTCTTTTGCCGCACAATTCGAGTACGGCGGCAATTATGACTTTACCTATTGCACCTTTACCAATTTCGGGGCGGATGCGGCAGCGGTTCGTTTTTCCAATGCGCTCTGCCTGGATGCCCTTTGCGGAAACTGTAGAGGCAACGACCTGAATGCGACTCTTACTAATTGCATTGCCGTAGGTTCCAGAAATGACGAATTAAGTTTCTTCGACAGGGATTGTAATGGTGAAGCATTTAATGTAAACCTTAATAATTGCGTTATCCGTGTTGCGGATTTATTGGATGATTACCCTAATTTCTTCTCGGATAATTGTGATCCGGGAACCTGTTATAATTGGGACCCAAGTGATCCGCTTTTCGAAGACCGTAATGATGGTGATTTCCACTTGGATTCCCTCTCCTTCGCGGAAGAAAAAGCCATTCCCATCCTAGGGCTTTCCTTGGATTTGGATGGTGAAATGCGTGACGGGACCATGCCGGATGTGGGGTGTTTTGAGAGTACGTATTGATTTTTTGTATTGTTTGTCAGGTTGAAAAACCTGACAAGGGGAATGAAAAGAAAACAACATTGGTTGATAATGAAAATAGTAATCCATGCTCATCAACCACCCCATAAAAATTGACTTGAAGGAATTCGTCTCCCTTGGTAAATTCGATTATATAAAATTAGGAATGAGTAAGGAGGAGGTACTCCAAACCATCCCCTACCCTTCGGATTACGTTCCGCTTCCTGATGAAAAATATTGGTTGTACGGGAATACCCAATTTGGCTTTTCTGAAAAGCAAAAATTGGAGAGTATTC
>JAHDDF010000562.1 GCA_020629475.1 Saprospiraceae bacterium | reverse complement strand
AGGTGAAATGCGGGAAGATGCTTCTAGGTGGACCCTCCATCATGAACTGTTCAATGGAGAAGGAGAAAAATGCGCGCATATCAGCCTAAGGGGTGCTTGGTTGGATCTCGAAAAAAGAAAATTAACCGTTCCTCCTTCCGAACTTGCCAATGCCCTTCATAAACTTCCGGAAGGGGAAGATTTTGTTTATAAGAAATAAACTTGAATCATTCACTCCAAATACACCCATTTACCGTCCAAGGCATGTGAGTGCCCTTCCTGCCATATACTGATGTAATGGTGCCCTTTGCCTAATTCCTTAAGAAGAATGGCATGGGAAGTATCCATTTTTAGCTCTTTCTCGTAAACGACGCCCCCTTTTTCGGTTTCTACTTTTACGGTAATAAGACTTTCATCACAGGCAAGGCATTCTACTACGATTTTATCGCCGGAGGCATTCCAAGCCGTTTCCATTTTCTTATCCTTTAGATCGGAACGGTCAATTTCATTCAAATAATTAAACCCTACCCCAAAACCGCAATATTGTCTACCATAAAAACTCCCGTGTAATTCTAGGGTTCCGGAAAAGGGCAATTCGATTTCATCCACTTCCAAAACCAAATAATGGGTTTGAAAACCGGAACCGATACCGTAAGCATTGGTCTTCTCCTTAGCGATGACCTTCCCCGAATCGTCCCTCAACAAAAATCCCGGATAATTATAGAGACTCCCGGTATGCAAGAAATTAGAAACCTCAAGTACCAAGGAAGATTTATCCCCGTCTTTTAAAACTCCCTTCAAGGAAAAAGCCAATTCGCCGCAATCGAATTTTTCTTGAGCGGTAAGGGAAAAAAATAATCCCGTTAGTAGTAAGGTAATCAGGTAGTTCTTCATCGTTTTTTCTTTCAATACGTGTACAGCAAGTAGATTATTACATCCAAAGAGCCACTATGCTGTTATATTTATCACAAATATCCTTTTATCGGTACATCAGGAAAAATATCATCCATCTTACTAGGTCTAACATTAATCCTACTATCCATTCCTTTATGCAGGCATTGGATGCGTTGGGAAAAAATTCTTCCCCTCAAGGGCGACATCAAGGAGATAGAAGCCCCCTATTTGGATGAAAATACTTGGTTTGGGGGTGAATTCCAAAAACAAGTGGATCCGTATCTCCGGCAAGAGTTCGGATACCGGAATCTTCTTCTGCGGGGTCAAAATGAATTGGACTATTCCCTTTTCGGGCAATTGAACGCTAGGAATACCATATTGGGAAAAGAAGGATTCTTGTACGAGAAAAATTATATCGATGCTTATACCGGTAAGGATTTCCTAGGAACGCCCGCCTTGGCAAAAAAGGTAGGAAAGATGAAGGAGGTCCAAGAGCAGCTTGAAGCCTCCGGAAAGGATTTCTTGGTTATGCTGGCGGCGGGGAAGGCATCCTTTTTCCCTGAATTCATTCCCGGACATTACGGTAAGGAAAGTGATTCCACCAATTATAAAACCTATGCCTCGGAACTTACTAAGCAAGAGGTGAACTTCATTGATTTCAACAGTTGGTTCCTTTCCATAAAAGGCAAAACGGAATATCCCATTTATCCTAAAACGGGGATTCATTGGACCCGCTACGCCATGGCTATGGTTGCGGATTCGATTTTACATCGGGTGGAGAAAATGCGGGATATAGACCTTCCTGATTTGGATTATTCCGAGGTTGAATTCGTGGATGAAGTGCGGAGTACGGATAAGGATATAGAGGACGGAATTAATAAACTATTCCCTATTGATAATTGGAAATATGCTTACGCCAATGTCAAGATTGATTCCGTGGGGAAGGACCGTCCTAGCATGCTCATTATCTCCGATAGTTTTTACTGGGGTTTATATAGCATGGGCATTTCCGACAAGGTTTTCAAGGACGGGCAGTTTTGGTATTACAATTATGCCGTTTTCCCCAGGCACTTCAAGGATAAGGAGTGGATTTATGAAAAGGTAAATCTGAAAGAGGAAATCGAAAAGCATGATATCATTATGCTGATGTCGACGGAGGGTAATTTAGCGCGCTTTCCTTATGGCTTTATCGAAGACGCTTACATGGTTTTGACTTGTGAAGAGTCCTATCATGATAAAAAACGTTTGGAAAAGGCGCAAAAAATCATGGATGACATGAGGAATGATGCCAAGTGGCTAAAGCACTTAAAGGAAAAAGCAAAAGAGAAAAACCTTCCGCTTGACACCGTAATGCTCAGGGATGCCTTGTTTATGTTGGAGGAGGAATAGGATGGGTTTAGAGTGGGTTTAGAGTGGGTTTAGAGTGGGTTTAGAGTGGGTT
>JAHDDF010000561.1 GCA_020629475.1 Saprospiraceae bacterium | reverse complement strand
AAAAATCCCGGACCGGGCATATGCCCAAGTCCGGGATTAACGAAATATGAAGAAAAAGTAGTGTGTTATCTCAATAAGGTAACGGAACCGACTTTTCGTTTTTTGCCATCGCCGTAATCCATACCTTGCCATTCCGTACCGTCTATAAATTCAGCCTTTATAACCTTCCAGACATAGGCGCCCTGCGGCGCGATGACCCCATCATGGTAACCGTCCCAGAATTCAGTGGGCTTCCCTAATTCGTCAATGGCTTGTGATTCCCACATTAATTCACCCCAGTGGGTAAATACTTGGATGTGGTACTCCTTCAATCCGAATCCTGAGGGGAAGAATTGACGCACTTTATCCACACCGGTTTCAGGCGAGAATGCGGTGGGTACTTGTAAGCCATAGAAATAATCCGGCTGGAAGTTCAAGACCAAGGTATCATTACAGCCTTGTGCGTTATAAGCGATAAGCATCACCGCCCTTGGCGCGTTTTCATCATAACGATGAACCGGATTCTCCTCGTCCGTGGTCGTACCGTCCCCTAAATCCCAATAATAGAAATCGGCATTTTCGGAAAGGTTATTAAAGGACACCCATCCGCCGCCGTTTTGTACGATTTCAAAATCGGCAAGAGGTCCGTCATATACCGTAACGGCATTCACCAAGTTGATGGTGTCATAACAAGCATCATTGTAAGAAATGAATAAGCTAACATCATACTGCCCGGGATCCAAGTAGGTGTGTGTAGGATTAGGCCCTGTCCCGACTGTTCCGTCACCGAAGTCCCAATCATAGGTATCCGCGTTGGTTGCTTCACTGATGAATTGAACGAATAAGTCCTCGCAACCCTCTTCGCCATTGATACTGAAATCCGCTACCGGACGGTCGTACACCGTAAATGGTTGGCTTATCGTATCCTGGCAACCGAATTGATTAAAGGCGGTAAGAGTAACATTATAAGTTCCCGCACCATCATACACCACATCAGGATTGGTAAACGGAGAAGTCTGCCCATCACCGAACTCCCAAAAATAGCCCGTCGCATCCTCGGATTGGTTGATGAAGGAAACCGTACCGATTTCATTACACAACTGCTCGATATCCGCCTCAAAAGCAGGCGTGGGTTGAGGATGGACAATGATATTCAAGATGGAAGTATCCGAAGCACAGCCCCATTCGTCCGTATTGGTCAGTGTAGCGGCATAGGTCCCGGGTTCCGTATAAACGTGATTCGGGTTATCATCGATAGAGAAATTACCGTCACCGAAATCCCATTGTGAGAAACCGATTATCGGAGAATCATTCTGGAAATCGATACTTAAAGGCTGACAACCATTGGTTAAATCCAAGGAGAGATCCACTTCCGGATTTTCCCGGATGATCAAGGTCTGCGTTACCGTTGCCGGACAATTTGCCGAAACGGAATAACCCGTAAGGGTAATGGTATAAATCCCCGGTTCGGAATAAATATGAGTAGGATTAGTAAGATTGGAAACGGCACCATCACCGAAGTCCCACTCACTACCTACGATGTCTTGAGACAGATTGGTGAATTGAACCTCATTACCTACACAAGAATACGGATCCACCTCGAAATCCACTTGGGAAGGCGGGAAGACCGTTATTTCCACCGTGGAGCTGTCTATACCGCAACTGTTTACCGCGTATTGGGTCACCAGGAATACGCCTGCCGTATCGAATACATGAATCGGGTTTTCGATTACGGAGAAGTTACCATCACCGAAGTCCCAATTTATCGCCGCACCCGGTGTTGCCAAATTGGTAAACTGAACCGCCAAGGGTTGGCAACCTTCCGTAACATCCACGTTGAAGAAGGAATTAATGGTGGTAGGTTGGACTTCTATGGTTATCACCGAAGTATCGGCACCGCACTCATTGGTGGCAATAAGGATAACATCATAATAAGTAAACTGATCATCCGCCGTAAACACTTGTGTTTGCGGAATGGAGTCCGTAGAAGTCTGCCCGTTACCGAAGTCCCAGAAGTAGGAATCCGCCTGTCCTTGGGTTTGGTTGGTGAAATTCACGTACAAGGGTGTACAACCACTAGAAACATCGGAACCGAATTCGATGACGGGTTGCGGAGAAACGAATACCGTATCCGAGGATGTATCCGTTCCACATTGGTTGGTAACCGTTAAGCTAACGATATAGAATGTATCAACTAATGCCTGTGGATAAACCATAGGTGCCGGGTTTTCAGCCGTCCCCGTAATTCCATTACCGAAGTCCCAGAAATAACTTAGGTTTTCCCCGGTGCTATTGTTGTCAAATTCAACTTCCAACGGCGCACAACCGTTTTGCGGCAT
>JAHDDF010000067.1:3816-14678 GCA_020629475.1 Saprospiraceae bacterium | reverse complement strand
CAGGAAGGAAAGATGACAAGTCATCACCTATAACCAAGGGATCGTCCGGGTCGGTAACTACCAATTCACTTCCTTTTAAGCGATGTTGCAAAACGGATACGGAAGCACCTATTGAAAAATAATGTGAATTATAACCCCAAGAAGGAATTTCAATATGGTAGGCGTAATTGGCGGTAAAACCATTGGTAATGGTTGGACCTACCCGGTCATGCATGATATAGCCGGACACCGCCATGTTGTAATCATCCAATAAACGGTGGGTATCATACAAGGCATAACCGGTCATGGGACCATCCGGCATTTGTGTCCATTGGTAACGAAATAAAACACCAACGGTTTCATTTCGCTCGGAACCGGACGCGGCAGGATTGATAACGAAAGCGTAATTACGGTATTGATCAAACCTAGGAAGCTGCTGTGCCAGCATAGTCCCGAAACAGGAAAAAATAAGGAATACCGTAATAATGCGTTTCATCTTGAGCCGAAGGTTTAACCTTTATAGAACGGGAATTTAACCACTTTTGCCGGGAATTTTTTATTTCTCATCACAATCATTACCTCGGAATCCACGGAACTTAACGCTTTTGTTACGTATCCCATCCCAATGGGTATGTCCAAAGAAGGTGATTTTGTACCAGATGTTACTTCCCCGATTACGTTTCCGTCCTTATCCTCAATGGGATATCCGTGCCTTGGGACACGCTTGCCGTCCAAGATGAAACCAACGAGTTTACGGGTTACGCCATCCGTTTTTTGTGCTTGGAAAATATCGCGTGAATTGAAGTCGCCTTTTTTGACCTTGGTGATCCAGCCCAAGCCCGCTTCGATAGGGGAGGTGGTGTCGTTTATATCATTGCCGTAAAGGCAATAACCCATTTCCAACCGTAAAGTATCCCTTGCTCCAAGTCCGCAGGGCTTAATGCCGTAATCTTTACCGGCTTCCATGATGGCATGCCATACTTCAGCGGCTTTTTCCTTGGGGATGTATAATTCAAATCCGCCGCTTCCCGTGTAACCGGTAGCTGAGATGACCACGTTCTCGATTCCTAGGAATGTATCTTGTACAAAGGTGTAGAAACCGACTTCCGCCAAATCTACCGGGGAAAGCGGATTTAATGCTTCAGCCGTTTTGGGTCCTTGAACAGCAAGAAGAGCGATGTCGTCAGAGATGTTCTCCATCTCCGCGCCTATTTCCTTGTTGTTTTCGAAAATCCAATTCCAGTCCTTTTCTATGTTGGAAGCGTTTACGACTAGCATGTAGCGTTCCTCCTCTAAGCGGTACACCAATAGATCATCAACGATTCCGCCTTCCTTGTTGGGCAAACAAGAATATTGGGCATCTCCGATTTTTAGCTTGGATGCGTTATTGGACGTTACCTTTTGGATCAATTCCAATGCCTTAGGACCCGAAACGATGAATTCACCCATATGGGATACATCGAAAATCCCTACGGCTTCTCGAACAGCCTTGTGTTCCTCCGAAATTCCTTCGTATTGGATGGGCATTTCGTAGCCGGCAAATGGCGCCATTTTCGCGCCCAGGTCTTTGTGGATTTGGGTAAACGGTGTGGTTTTCATGACTAGGTATTAGAATTTGATGACTGCTTTTTCAATGATGTCCCCGGGTTCGATTTGGTGAACGACATCCATGCCGCTTTTCACTCTTCCGAAGATGGTATAATTTCCGTCCAGGTGTGGCGTGGCGGAATGCGTAATGAACCATTGCCCGCTTTCCGTATCATTCCCGGCGGAAGCCATTCCGATGTATCCTTCGGCATCATAGTACAAGAAGGGTAACTCCGAACGGATGGAATAATCCTGGCTGCCCCATCCGTCGCCCCGGTCGCATCCGCCTTGGATAACGAAGTTAGGGACTACACGATGAATACTTTTACCATCGTAGTATTTATCCTTGGTTAAACGTATGAAATTCACTACGGTAGCCGGTGCTTGATGATGGAAAAATTCAAGGGAGATTTGTCCTTTATTGGTTTGGATAACCCCGCGGACTCTTTCATTTAAATTATCCGCCATTTCCCAATCTATGGGATGGTTGAATTCAGGTTTAGTCGGGTTTTCTACCTTTTCGCCCTTCATTAACGCAATGGCTTTTTCAAGTTCCTTATATGCCTCAATATCTTGGGGAAGTTTCATTTCCATCAAAACGGTATCCAAATATTTGTACCCGGTTTCCTCCGCGGCGAAATAATCCTTAAAATCATTATCAGGATTAGCGATTGCCGTAGAAACGATTCCTTTTACCGCAGGATCCTTCTGCCTCAATTCATCCAACAACATTTTCTTGATGGTTCTTGCGGTTCGCCTTTTACCGAGTTGGAAGGTATTGTCAAAGTTTTCGCTTTCAAGAATTTTTACCAATCCGTATGCCCCCGCTGATTTTAAGGCGGGTTCTTGCTGTTTTAATCCGAATTCAGCTACTTGGGGATACGCCCATTCAAACTCCGACATGGCATCCAGGATGGCTGATTTCGCGTTCAGGTTGTCCGTCCTTTTATACCAATTGATGAGTTCCCCTGTAGTGGTGGATTTTGCCTGGGTATAGAAGTAACTCAGGTTTTTGCTCGATGCGGCATAGAGTTTTGCTTTTACCCTCCAGTTCTCGTCCGGCATTTGTCTTGCCAATGCTCTATACGCTTTTCCGTCTTCCGAAGTACCCTTTCTGTAGAGATAGTCCGCGGCGGCGTATGCTACATGCGGGTTTTTATCGTTCAAGGCATTTATAGGCAACCAAGAAACATCCGGGTATTCAAAAAAGCTGAGGGCGCGTAATAAATTTACCTTAACCCTGTAGTCCGATTCCTTAGCGAAATGATTCAACAAGGTATCCTTGGCGAATATCATTTTGGATTTGGCTATGGCGGTCACCCAGGTCATTCTTATTTCAGGATTTTCCTCTTTTTCCAATGCTTGGCAAAGGTCAAGAACCGTACTGTCGAGTTGAAGGTTTTTTGCCCGATGCAGGTAGTGCCCCGCCATTTTCCTCACGGATGTGGGGTAAGACTTGTTTAAGGTGTAATCCTGCATCAAACGAGTGCCTTGAGGAGCAATGATTCCTCTAAGTGCAGCCCTATATAAACCCCTTGTTTGACCAAGTAAAAGCAAGGTATCTGCCTCGCGGTAAGTTTTAATGGAGGATAAAAGGCGTACTTGGAATTCACCGCCGCATTTGCCTGTCGCCTCTAATATTTGGGCATTACTTTGCTCGTGAAGCCTTAGACTGTCGTTGTTATCGAATGCGTTTATCAAGATATTAGTGGAGGTACTATCCCCGATTTGCCCTATGGCATAGGCTGCCGCTGCCCGGACATCATCTACCTCATCATCTAATAAATCGTATAAATCCTTTAGCCCGGTCTTGTCCTTGGAGGATGCAAGCGCCAATGCTGCCGTGTAACGGTAGTTGGCATTCGGGTTATCAAAGAATGTTACCAAGCTATCCGTTAATCTTTGGTCTTGGAAGTCCAAGATTTTTTGGAGTTGCTTATCGCCTAAATCCAACTCGATATTCGTAATTCTTCTTTCCTCGTACGGCATGCATGATGCCCAAAGAATAAGGGAAAAGACTAGAAAACGAAGCGTATTTCGCATATCACGGATTAATTTTCCACAAAGATAATTTGCCCGTTGAAAGAATGGTCATATTCAATAAAAAAGCCGGATTACCCTCAGGATAATCCGGCTTTGTATTGGCGCTTCTCGAATTCTAGGATTGCTTAGCTTTCCTTGCGTCGATAAAGCTTTTTACGAAAGAGACCTTAGCGATAATACCGGTCAAAATCATAGCGCCAACTCTTACTATTCCCATAGTATCTCCTTGGGATATTTGTGAGGTTAAAGGTTTAATCAAACCGATAAGGCAAAGTAAGGTCAATAATACTACGATATGGGCTACGGCTTTATTCTCCTTTTTTACCATTGGGGTACAAATTAAGAGAATGACACCGAATGCTGCCGGGATGAGTGCGGTAAAAGATGCTTGCCCGCCGGCAAAGTAACCCCAAGTACCAAATGCGATCAATACAATCGCGTTTAATAAGTTAGCTATGTATGGTTTCATGATTGTAAAATTGAATTTGATTAATTCTGATTACAAAGAAATGAATTTGTATCGGGAAAGGTTTATTTATTCAATAAAAATGACAATCCAAGGAGAAAGGACATAAAACAAGGCCCTGATAGGCAATCGTGTTGTTATCTCAATTTGATGCATTTGACTAAAAAACAAGATGCTAGCTGTGCTGACATATAAACTTAGGGACAAAAGACTTTTAAAATTAGGAGGAATCAAGCAAAAAGCTTTTATGCTACGCACCTTTGGCGCTTGATTTCTTCTCTTATCCTAATTCGAATAATGGATTGCCTCGCTGAGGCAAAGTCTTACTAAGAGAATCTTAAGGGTATTTTTGCCTCGGAGAGGCATACAATGATTTGAAGGCAATTTGCAATATAAAATTAAGCGCCAGAGGTGCGACCTGTTATATTTCCTTTTGCTGTTAACCCGCAGTTCTTTTGTCTTTAAGTTTAAATGTCAGTACAGCTAACGTATAACGTCTGAATAACAATATTTTAGAGGAACACCTAGTTGAAAATCCAGCAACAGATTTACTAATTGAGCCTAAAACAAAAAGCGGCGACATCAATCGATGCCACCGCTTTTCGTTTATTCCATAGGAGATAAATTATCTCACCACGGTAATTCGCTCAACGATTCTTGAATCATTCACCCTCATTTCCAAGAAGTAAGTCCCTTGCGGAAGATTTCTCAAATCAAAGGAATCGGAAAGATTCATTTCCTCGTATTGACGCTGGTCAATCACTTGTCCTAGGACATTGATGACACGTACTTCAATCTCTTCGGAACGTGTCATGTCCATGGTTAAGAAGAAGGAACCATCATTCGGGTTTGGATAAACGTTCCATCCCGTGATTAATTCCTCATCTATGGTATTTACGGAGGAATCAACGGTTGCGGTACCTGTAGTAGTGCATCCGTTTGCATCCGTTACCGTTACGCTGTAAGTTCCTGCGGACAGGTTATTGTTCAAGATGCTCGTGCTACCGTTACTCCATAAGAAGGTATATGGCGCGGTTCCACCACTTACTCCTGCTACGATAGAGCCGTTTCCTCCACCTGAATCATTCGTAATGGTGAAGTTGATGTTCATCGGTACAGGCTCACTTACGGTGAAGCTGGTTCCTGCCTGACAGCCATTCGCGTCAGTTACGATAAGCACATAAGTTCCTGCACCTACATTGTTCAAATCCTCAGTTGAAAACTGTCCGCTATTCCAGTCGTAAGTGTATGGTGCCATTCCACCGGTTATTGTAGCATCAATAGAGCCATTGGTATCACCGTTACATTCCACATTGGTAACTACACCCGTTACGGATGGTGAATTACCGGATGTAATTGCTGTGCTGCCCGTTGCGGAGCACCCGTTTGCATCCGTTACGGTTACGGAGTAAGTTCCTGCACCTAAACCATTTTGGAAGTCGGAATTAGCACCGTTACTCCAAGAATAGGAGTATGGGGCCGTTCCTCCCGAAGCCGTTGCGGAAACCGCACCTCCTCCAAGACCGCAATCGTCATTAATTCCATTTACGCCCACGTTTAATGGGGTAGGTTCGTTCACGGTAACCGTAGCTGTTTCGGAGCATCCGGTCGCGTCCGTTGCCGTTACGGTATAAGTACCTGCGCAAAGACCGGTGATGGTTGCTCCCATCATACCGTTATCCCAAACGTATGTTACACCCGCACCACCTGTTGCCGTTGCCGTTGCGGAACCATCACATACTCCTCCACAAGAAGCATCGGAACCGGAAGCGGTTACGGCTAGGTTGCAGACGCAGTTATCAGCTACGGTTATTTGCTCAGCGGAAATACATCCGTTATCGTCCGTTACTGTTACCGTATAAACACCCGGTGCTAAACCGGTCGCGGTAGGACCTGTTACTCCTACTATACCCGCCCAAACATAAGTATAAGGCGCGGTTCCTCCTGATGCCGTTACGGAAGCTGTTCCGTCATTACCGGCACAGGAAGCGCCGGAGGAGGTACTTGTTGTAGTAAGAGCTGTCGGTTCATTAATCGTTACGGATGCTACTGCAGTACAACCGCCGGCATCCGTTGCCGTTACGGAATATGTTCCCGGGCAAAGGTTACCGTTGGTTTGCATATTCATGCCGTTATCCCAAGCATAAGAAACAGGTGTAGTTCCTCCTGTAGCCGTTGCTATCGCGAAACCATCGCATTGACCGTTACAATTTACGTCCGTTGCGGAAGCGGTTACGGAGAATCCTCCACATCCGCAGCCATCGGTTACTGTTGCGGAACCTGTGGATGTACATCCGTTAGCATCCGTTACGGTAACGTCATAAGTACCGACCGCCAATCCTGATATAGTAGCGCTGGACAAACCATTGGACCATTGGTATGTGTATCCGGGTGTTCCACCGGTTGTACTTGCGGTTGCTGTTCCGTCGTTGCCGGCACAAGTAGTTGCCGTTGCATTAACGGTTAACGCTACAGCCGTAGGTTCGGAAACAGTGGCACTTGCCGTTGCGATACATCCGTTGGCATCTTCGATGGTTACCTCGTAAGTACCTGCGCAAAGCCCGGTTTCCGTTGCCGTTGTTCCTCCGCTTGGCCAAACAAAACTGTATGGAGACGTTCCTCCTGATGCCGTAATGGTAGCTGATCCATCACATGCGGCGTTGCAAGAAGCATCCATTGCGGAAACCGTTCCTGCCAATGAACCATCACACAAGCAACCGTCATTGATTACGGCGGTTGCGGTAGTAGCACATCCGTTGCCGTCCGTCACCGTTACCGTGTAAGTTCCGGATGATAAACCACTAATGGTTTGCATGCTCATACCGTTAGACCAAGAGTAGGTATAGTTTCCGTCTCCACCGGTTGCGGAAGCTGAAGCGGTACCGTCGTTTCCTGCGCAAGTCTCATCCGTAGAAGAGGTAGTTGCCGCAAGTGAGCCATCACATAAACAGCCATCGTTTACGGTTGCTTGACCCGTTGCCGTACATCCGTTCGCATCAGTTACTGTAACAGTGTAAGTTCCTGGCGCTAAACCGGTAATGTTTTGCATATTCATGCCGTTGGACCAAGCGTAGCTAAAGCTTCCTGTTCCGCCTGTGGCAGAAGCTGAAGCGGTACCGTCGTTACCGGCACAAGATGCATCGGTAGCGGATGTGGTAGGGGTGATGGCGGTTGGTTCCGTGATGGTTGCGGTAGCGGTAGCGGTACAACCGTTGTCATCCGTAATGGTAACTACGTAAGTACCCGCGCAAAGCCCGGTTTCCGTTGCCGTTGTTCCTCCGCTTGGCCAAACAAAACTGTATGGAGACGTTCCTCCTGATGCCGTAATGGTAGCTGATCCATCACATGCGGCGTTGCAAGAAGCATCCATTGCGGAAACCGTTCCTGCCAATGAACCATCACACAAGCAACCGTCATTGATTACGGCGGTTGCGGTAGTAGCACATCCGTTGCCGTCCGTCACCGTTACCGTGTAAGTTCCGGATGATAAACCACTAATGGTTTGCATGCTCATACCGTTAGACCAAGAGTAGGTATAGTTTCCGTCTCCACCGGTTGCGGAAGCTGAAGCGGTACCGTCGTTTCCTGCGCAAGTCTCATCCGTAGAAGAGGTAGTTGCCGCAAGTGAGCCATCACATAAACAGCCATCGTTTACGGTTGCTTGACCCGTTGCCGTACATCCGTTCGCATCAGTTACTGTAACAGTGTAAGTTCCTGGCGCTAAACCGGTAATGTTTTGCATATTCATGCCGTTGGACCAAGCGTAGCTAAAGCTTCCTGTTCCGCCTGTGGCAGAAGCTGAAGCGGTACCGTCGTTACCGGCACAAGATGCATCGGTAGCGGATGTGGTAGGGGTGATGGCGGTTGGTTCCGTGATGGTTGCGGTAGCGGTAGCGGTACAACCGTTGTCATCCGTAATGGTAACTACGTAAGTACCCGCGCAAAGCCCGGTTTCCGTTGCCGTTGTTCCTCCGCTTGGCCAAACAAAACCGTATGGAGATGTTCCTCCTGATGCCGTAACGGTAGCTGAACCATCACATTCTGCTGCGCATGATGCATTTGTAGTCGATGTTGTTCCTGCTAGTGAGCCATCGCATCCACAATCATTGGCTACGGTTGTAGCCGCGGTCTCCGTGCATCCGTTTGCATCAGTTACGGTTACCGTATATGAGCCTGCGCTTAGCCCCATGATATTCGCGCCTGACATGCCATTGGACCACTGGTAAGTATATCCCGCTGTTCCACCGGAAGCGGTAACGGAAGCGGTACCGTCATTTCCTGCGCAGGTTTCACCTGTAGAGGAAGCTGAAGCCGTGATTGCGTTTGGTTCGAATATGGTAACGGAGGCGGTTGCGGAACAACCGTTCGCATCCGTTGCGGTCACGGTGTATGAACCTGCACAAAGACCCATAGCATTTTGTCCGGTCATTCCGTTGGACCATGCGTATTGATAAGGCGCGGTTCCCCCTGTGGCTGAAACCGAGGCAGAACCATCACATATACCGTTGCATGTCGCATCGGTTCCTGTAGCGCCTGCTGTTACATTCGTTACCGTAATAATATTCGTTTGGGTAATTGTTTCTTCTAAACAATCGTTGATTGCCGTTAAAGTTACGCTGTATGTTCCCGGTGTATTATATGTTACCACCGGATTCGCGTCCGTTGAACTTGCCGGTGTACCTCCCGGGAATGACCATGAATAGGTTACTGCATCCGTAGACGTACTGGAGAAGCTCACCGTTTCTCCTTGGCAAACGGTTTCTGAAGTTGGTGTGAAAGCTGCAGTAGGTTGTGTTCCTAGTACAGGAATCATATAATGCACGAGGTTAATGCCCCAGCCACCCGCATCATGGTAGGTGAACCAATTGCCATCACTCCATTGCTCCCAACCGGTGCCCGGAATAAGTTCGTCAATGGTGTTGGTTACGATGGTTGCGGAGTCTCCGGCTACGGTCGGAAGAATAGCGCCAAAGAAGAATTCACCGGAAGTCAATGCTACCGGGTTCGCGAACTCATGCCACCAAATATTTCCTAAGTCTAACTCGTCTTGGATATCCTGAAGTAGAACTGTCTCGGAAGCCAGCATTGTACCGGGTGTACCACCTGTTCCGTCCCATACGGCTACCTGTAATGAGGATGTTGCCGGATTCGAAATCGCCAAATTCTCGAAGTAAATAAAGCCTCCCTTAAGGTCAGTGTTAGAACCTGTGTAGTTATAATAATCAGCTTTCGCAAGATCGCCGTATCCATTATTACCGGAAACGGTTCCTACATTATCGGAATTATAGATGTTAGGAGTGAAGTTTACGAAGTCAAAGTTGGAAATGGTATCACAACCTACGCTTGGAGGAACACATCCGTCAGCTACCGTTGTTTGTGCCGTTGCGGTACATCCCGTTCCATCCGTAATGGTTACGGTATATGTTCCTGCGGAAAGCCCTGATACTGTCGCTGTACTTCCTACTCCTCCTGACCATGCATAGGTTACCGTTCCTGTAGTATTGGTTGTGGATGCTGTTGCTGTACCATCATTACCCGCACAAGAGGCAGGAGTAGAAGTTACGTTAACGGAGCAAGTTGGGTTGGCTACATCCACGTTGATGTTGTCGATGTACATATTATTACCCCATCCTGACACGTTTACGATGGCAATGGAAACGTCGGCGAATCCATCATATGCGCTCAAGTCCACTGCAATGTTTGCCCATTCTCCTGCGGCAGGTGTAAAGGCTGTAGTAATATCAGCTGCGGTAGCAAGCCCGGTACTTCCGTTTTCGTATACCAATTGGTCATATAATCCACCACAATCGGTAGAGATTAATACCCATAAGGAATCCGTGTACGTGTTATCGTATTGAGCGTATGCTACATCAAAGGTTAACTCGGCACTTGCTACGGACGAGAAATCGAATACCGGCGTTACCAATGCATCAATGGTACCGCCCGGATTGGAGGTTCCGTCGCCATCGAAGTTGCTGAATACGGCGGAGTTACTGCCTGTCCCGTAAGCGGAAACGTTGGCTTGTGTCCAAACGAATGCGTCACCACCTACATTAATGGTAACCAAACCGGAGTTGGTTGGGTCAAAAGAACCATCCTCGAAATCTTCAGCGTAAGGTAGGTTTTGTGGTGTTACCGCTTGGTGTGTTGAATTGAACGCATCATTACTTGCGTTTTCATCCGTCGTACCGTTCGGGTTACTTGTGAAACTATCAAAAGTATAAACACCTGCAGGTGGCGTGAATGGTGCCAATGTTACGTTTTCCGTAGCGTTTTGCGCTAGGTTACCGGTCCAGTTGAAGTTTACTGCCGTGCCACCGTTTACTTGGTAAGAAATGGTTACGGAAGTCAAGGTAGTAGAACCGAAGTTGGTTAATGTTACCTCGGGTGTAATTGGGTCAGTGGAACATTGTGATACCGGTGGGGAAATATGAGCCGTAATACCCGCATCCACCGCTGCCGGGTTACATCCTGCAGGAAGAACCTGTGCGGGATAAGAGGGCGTCATGGAACATTTATTACTGCCCCAGTTGATATTCTGTGCCGTATTGTACATCAAAGTAGCTTGGTCCTCGGAGAACATATACATACAAGCATCGTTCACGTAGTCCATGTAATTCATGTACATGTCGTCCGTACCGCAGGAATTTGTACCGGGTGTAGGACAACCGTAGTATTCACTTCCTGCAGTTGGTGTATCCGCGAAACCGTCGTCTTGTGTACATCCACCATCTCCCCAAATGTGGTTCAAGCCAAGATAGTGGCCAATCTCGTGGGTAGTGGTACG
>JAHDDF010000067.1:0-3716 GCA_020629475.1 Saprospiraceae bacterium | reverse complement strand
TAGTGTACTGCTACCGGGATAATTACCGGGTTGGTACAATCCAAACGGGCTTGAGCCAAGGAGGATTCACGGATAACGTTCAATTCTTGCTGACGAGTATCGTACCAATGACGGTACGCTTGGTCGATTTGGTATTGAAGGTCGTGCACCTCCGTCGCGTTACAACGCTGTGGTTGTCCGGGGTCGTGGACGTGCTTACCATCCGTTTGGAATAACTGCCCGAACTGCATTCCGCTTTGGGCGAGGAGCATGCTCGCGCAAAGCAGCATGATTAGGGTGGAAAAATACTTCATGGTTTAATGAATGTTTATACGAATACTGATTACTGTATTGAGGTGCCCAAAAATAGCAAAATTTGTTAGCCTAATAGAATTTTTACCTGTCACTATTTGTCTAAGCGTCGTCCATTCGGCAATGTGATTTTTTGTGAACAAGAGTTAAAATTAAAAGTTTTTGAAAACAAATTGTTTATATTTGTTTTGCTTTTGCAACGAACATACGATTGATGAAAACGACGGGTTCCCGCTTGTACGGGAAAATTTGTAGTAACCGATCAGGTCATTTGCCTTGATTCGGAACCCTAATCCTCTTGGAATGTAGACGTGGATGTAGAGGGTGTACGGGAGTTACCCCGTGTGATTTAGGGTTTTGAAACAACTAGGTAATATGTACGATCGAGCGGTGCTCCACTTGGATCTTGACGCATTCTTCGTCATGGTGGAGGTATTGAAGGATTCCTCCTTGAAGGGGAAACCGGTGATTATTGGCGGGAGCAGTAATCGCGGAGTAGTAGCTTCATGCAGTTATGAAGCAAGGCGTTTTGGCGTGCGTTCAGCCATGCCCGCCAAATTGGCGCGCAGGCTTTGCCCGGATGCCATCTTTCTTCGGGGTGATTCCGATGCGTATTCCAAGTACAGCAAGTTGGTAGGGGAAATTATAGAGATGGACGCCCCGCTCTATGAAAAGGCTTCCATTGATGAGTTTTACGTTGACCTCTCCGGAATGGACAAGCACGTCGGTTGCTATAAGTGGTCCGTGGAGATGCGGGAGCGGATCATTAAGGAGTCCGGCTTACCCATTTCCTTTGGCTTATCCGTGAATAAACTCGTGTCCAAGATGGGCACGAACGAAGCTAAACCGAACGGTAAAATCGGCATCATCAAAGGAACGGAAAAGGAATTTATTGCCCCCATGTCCGTTTCCAAAATCCCTTCCGTTGGCAATAAGACTTACCGCCGCCTAAGGCACATGGGAATTGACACGGTCAAACGCTTAAGTCTTATCCCTCCTAGGTACCTGGAAAGGGAGTTCGGGAAAACGGGAACTTCCCTTTGGAAAAAGGCGAACGCCTTGGATGATTCTCCGGTGGTTCCTTTCCGGGAACAAAAATCCATGTCCAAGGAACGGACCTTCCAAAAGGATACGATTGATGTACGTTTCCTTCGTCGTATCCTTCGTAAAATGGTGGCGGATCTCGCTTTTGAATTGCGGAAACAAAACCGCATTACTTCATGCCTTACCCTTAAAATACGCTATACGGATTTTAATACGCACACCTTACAGCGCCGTATTGCTTATACCTCTAGTGATAGGAAATTGGATAAGATAGCTGATGAGCTATTCGAGAAGCTTTACTCCCGTCGTCAGCTTGTACGATTAATTGGCGTAAAGTTTAGTGGCTTGGTCAGCGGTAACTTGCAAACCGATTTATTCGACGACCAAGTATCGGACCTCCGCTTGATGCAAGCAATGGATAAAATCCGGAAAAAGCACGGAACTTCCATCATCCGAAAGGCAAGTACGCTATGATGTTCATGCGAACATATTTCAGTTTGCTTTTCGGAACCATGTCGCCGGAGGATGTCGTAAATAAAGCCAAGGAATTAAACTTATCTTCCTTGGTTCTTACCGATATCAATAGCGCTTCCGTGATGCTGGAAACCTACGACTATTGTAGGGCGGCAGGGATTAAAATGATCTTTGGTATTGAATACCGAAAGGAAGGGCGGCACATCTACACGGGTATTGCCAAGAATCAAGAAGGCGTCTATCAACTTAATAAAATCCTGACGGAGTCCTCCTTGAAAAACATGCCTATTCCTGATGTGCCACCCAAGTGCCCGGATTGCTTTTTTGTCTATCCCTTCGAGAATATTCCCAAGAAGCCGGAAGACTTGAACGCCAATGAATTCATTGGCGTACGTGCTACGCAAATTAACCGTTTTCTCACATCGCCGTTAAGGCGCTTATCAAAAAAAACAATCGCTTTTCATCCCGTAGCATTCAAGGATGATGAAGGTTACCTCCTCCATAAACTCCTACGTGCGATTGACCTAAACACAACGGTAAAAAAACTTGAACCCGGGGATACCGCCAAGCGTAGTGAAGTATTCCGCGACAAGCATTTCTTCAAGGAATGCTTCGCTACTGTCCCGCACCTTTTGAGCAATGCGCAAGCCATGATGGATGCTTGCTCCCTGCATTTCGAAAAAACGCTAAGCCATAATCGCCTATATTTTTCGGAGAGCAAGGCGGATGATATGCGGCTCCTTGAAAAACTATCCCGCAACGGCTGCATCCGCAGATACGGGAGTTATAACCGTGCCGCCGCAAAACGGATGGAGAAGGAGTTGAAGATGATTGATAATATGGATTTTGCTTCCTATTTCCTGATTACTTGGGACATCATCCGTTATGCCAAAAGCCAAGGATACCACCACGTGGGACGAGGGAGCGGTGCCAATTCCATAGTAGCGTATTGCTTGGGGATTTCCGATGTGGACCCCTTGGAATTAGACTTGTATTTTGAACGTTTTATCAATCCCCACCGGAAATCACCCCCGGATTTTGATATCGATTTCTCATGGGATGAACGCGACGACGTTACGGATTACATCTTCAAGCGCTACGGCAGGGAGCATACCGCTTTACTCGCGACTTATAGCACGTTCAAGGGGCGCAGCATCGTTCGTGAATTAGGAAAGGTATTCGGTTTGCCCAAGGAGGAAATCGATAATATTATCCATAAAGGACCGGAAGGTGAAGGCTTACACGATTATGCCAAATACATCTTCAAATTCGGGGCGTTGATGGAGGGTTTCCCTAGGCATTTGTCCATCCACGCGGGCGGTGTCCTGATTTCCGAGAAACCGATCAATTATCATACGCCCTTGAAAATGATGCCCAAGGGTTTTCCGATTACCCATTTCGATATGCATGTGGCGGAAGACTGGGGTTTCCATAAATACGATGTCCTTAGTCAACGTGGTCTAGGGCATATCAAGGACGCGGTATCACTTATCCGTGAAAACCGGGATATAAACGTGGACGTACACGAGGTAGCCAAAATCAAGAAGGACGAGAAAGTACGACTGCAATTGAAATCGGGTAAATGCATGGGCTGTTTTTACATAGAATCCCCGGCGATGCGTGGCTTGTTGAGCAAATTGGAGTGTGAAAAATACGAAGCATTGGTAGCGGCGAGTTCCATTATCCGCCCCGGTGTGGCGCAATCGGGTATGATGCGGGAATACATCAAGCGGAGCCGTAATCCCAATGCTTTTGATTATCCGCATGAGACTTTCCGCGAGCACTTGGGTGAAACTTACGGTGTGATGGTGTACCAAGAGGACGTAATGAAAATTTGCCACCATTTTGCCGGCTTGGGGCTAGGGGAATCCGATGTACTGCGCAGGGTAATGAACGGTAAGAAACAC
>JAHDDF010000560.1 GCA_020629475.1 Saprospiraceae bacterium | reverse complement strand
AACCTAGAATGCGAGAACCAAAAACTCGAGTGTTGCCAATTACACCATAGGTCTAAACCATCTTCCTTTTCGGAAGCGAGTGCAAATATAGGAACCAATTCCTTTCCGGGAAAGTTCCCGAAGGATTTTTTTTAGAGAATTTTTTTTGAAGACCTGGGCAGCAAAGGCAATTGAATAGGCGTTTGTATAAGGAGAATAGTGTGGTCCATGTCCCTTTTAGGACGAAACCCAGCCAATAGTAAAGGCAATCCGTCACCGTAGTTGACATATCCGTATGTTCGGACTAACTTTAGAACTACTTTTGAATGGAATTGACGCTCAATTTGGAGTATAGCGAAAAAGATTTTATCGAGGCCTGCGTCCGGAAGGAACGTTGGGCACAGAGAAAACTCTACGAGGAATTTTACGGAAAGATGCATTCCGTATGCCTTCGCTATGCCAAAGATCCCGATGAGGCTAAAGATATTCTCCACGAAGGCTTTATCAAGGTATTCCGCCATATTGCCAAGTACAATCCGGGTACGTCCTTGAACGCCTGGATTAAACGCATCATGGTAAATACTTGTATCGATTACTACCGCAAGGTCTCCCGCCGTAGGACGGAGGATATCGATAATGCGCGGGATAAGTTTTCCGATACGCCGGATGCCATAAGCCAGTGTAGTGCCAAAGACATCATGAAATCGGTACAGGATTTGTCTCCTGCCTACCGTTCCGTTTTCAACCTCTATGTGGTTGAAGGATTTTCGCATAGGGAAATCGGGGAAAAACTCGGGATTACCGAGTCTACCTCGCGTTCTAATTTGGTGAAAGCCAGAATGAAATTGAGGGAGGCACTAGCTTCCAAATTTGCTGAGTATGGAAAATAAGGACTTCGACGAATTGATTCGACGGGGGCTCGAGGATTTTGAATCCGAATCGCAAGCCCCTGAAGGGGATTGGGGTATGATGGAGGAAATGCTTGCCGAGGACGAACGTGCCGGTAAGGAACTCCTGTACATCAAAGGATTTGAGGCGGTGCTAGTCATCCTAGCCATTTTTACCCTTTTCCGGTTTATCCCGGATTATTCCCAAAATACGGATCCCTTCGCTAATACCGAGGAGATTCCGGTAGCGGATGCATCTGATTGGGATACACCCAAGGTGCCTGAAACCAAAACCACCGAGCCTTCCGATATTGATTCTAAAACCGAAATCCAAACCTTACCTATTGATTCTACACCTACACGCATTAAATCCTCCTCCGGTGAAACAAACATTCAACAAACTTCCGACATAAAGGAAACTACAAGCTTCCAAAAAGGCGAAAGCCAAGAAATAAGGAACGTTGTTTTGCGGGGGCAAGCCCTAGGGGAAATTGCTGAAGGAACCATAGCTACGATCCCGAAACCCTTCGAAATTAATCTAGAGGAAATTTTATCCGGATTGGAAATGCCGGAAATCCCCGAGGAATTATTCGAGGCGTATCAACCCAAAACGGAGCATTCCTTATTTAGTCGCTTGACTCCTAGTTCCGCCGGGCCGCTGGCTTATGATTGGTCCAAGGAGAAAATTTCAGGGAGTAAAATTTCCAAGTTTAGGATCGGTGCCCAAACGGGTATTGAATTGAACCAAATCCTTAGCCCGTATTCCAAGGAAACGGAATCATCTTTCTCGACCTTGGACTTTGGTTATTCCGCAGGTGTGAATTTCGCTTGGAAGAAAGGCTTGTTTGAAATCGAAACCGGTTTAGGTTACGGGCATACGTCTTACAAACCTGCCGCTGTTTTTGAGGTAACGGGAACTACTACGGACGGATTCGTGGCGGAAACGCTGAGCGATATTTCCTTCCATACGTTCCGTGTTCCGCTAACGCTTCGTTTTTATATCAATAATTCCCCTACGTGGAAATTTTACGCTACGGGTGGTGCTACTACCAATCTTGTGGCTTGGAGTAATTATGATAGAGCAAAATACGATGTGGAGGATTTAAAGGATCCTGACGCGATTGCGAGTCGCCCGCCGGCTGAGGTAGATATCCAAAACGCGGGTATCTTGAACGGTGAGGCTTTCAAGGATAATTTTTATATCACCGCCGATTTAGGCTTCGGTGTTGAAAGAAGTCTGGGAAAATCAACGGCTATTTTTGCCCAGCCGGTATTTTCTTATCATTTAATACCTAGTACAAACGGTCTCGGGCCCAACAAGGACCGTTTCAACGCACTTTCCTTAAACTTCGGTTTGAGGAAGAATTTGTAGAAACGTTATTTATCAGAACACTAAAACCAAAAACCGTCAAGGATAGCTCCTTGACGGTTTTTTATTGTTCACCATTTTAGAAGTCGGAAATCACTTCAT
>JAHDDF010000066.1 GCA_020629475.1 Saprospiraceae bacterium | reverse complement strand
ATGCTCCGATTCGAATGCCACCAAGGCATTAGCCATGAGCATAAAGGAACTGCCCCAAACGCAGGCGAGGAACAAGAGAATGCCCCACGCCAAGAACGGAATTTTCTTTTCTACGGTTGTTTCCAATGGTATTGAAAATTTCAGACCGCGAAGGTACTTTCTTTTGCATCCTTGTGCCGGAATTTCCGTATACCAAATGAATCTTTTATCAAAACCTCGATATGAACACCTTGAATCGATTACCGCTGTTTGACAAATTGGAATCCGCTAAGAATATCCTTATTGCCGGGGCAGGCGGTGGTTTTGATATCTACAGTGGTCTTCCCTTGTATTTTAACTTGAGGAAACAAGGCAAAAAAGTCATTCTCGCCAATCTTTCTTTTACTTGGTTACATACCACGACCTCGGAGCGGATGTACCCTTATTGTTACCAAATAAAAAGCGCGGATTACGATTTCGACAAGATGGGTTACTTCCCCGAGAAGTACCTCATGGAGTACTTGGAATCCATTGACATGGCAACGGATTTATATGCCTTTGAAATTACGGGTTCCGCCCCTTTGAGGAATGCTTATAAGTACTTGATTAAAAAATACGATATCGATACCGTTATCCTAGCGGATGGCGGGACGGACAGCCTTATGTTCGGTGACGAGGAGGACTTGGGTACGCCACAAGAAGACATGATTTCAATGGCGGCGGTCAATGCCATAGAAGGCGTGGATAAATATCTGGTTTGCGTAGGTTTTGGCGTGGATCATTTTCACGGGGTATCCCATTACCGTTTCTTGGAAAACGTAGCGGAATTGCAAAAGGCGGGAAGCTACATGGGCGTATTTACCCTTCTTCCGGATATGGAGGAATCACGGCTTTTCAGGGGAGCGGTTAATTATTCCAATACCCAAACGGCAAGGCAAAGCATTGTTTCCAATTCCGTTGTAAGCGCCTTGGAAGGACAATACGGGAATTACCATAGAACCGGGCGCACCAATGGAAGTGAACTTTGGATCAATCCCCTAATGACCATGCATTGGTGTTTTGACTTGAAAGGCGTAATGGAAAAGAATCATTATTACGAGGATATCAAGGAGACTTCCTCTAGGGGTGAATTCAATACCGCCTTGGTAAAGTATCGGAAAAAACTGGCATACCTTAGAATGAATAAGGGTTTACCGATTTGATCCCCTGTAGAGACGCATTGGATGCGTCTCCTCCAAGGCGTGAGAAAAATTACGTCTTATTTCGTGCAATCGAATTCAAAAGAAATAACTCTTGTTTCTAGGCACGGGAAGACGCGAGCATCGCGTCTCTACAAGGGAGGGTGGTGTTACCCTAAGTTTCGGTATAATTTCCCTCGTTCAATTTCGGCAAGGACCTCGTCTTTTACCAAATAACGGATGGAACGACCTTCCTTCATTTGTTTTCGGATATAGCTAGCGGAAATCGCAAGTAGCGGTGCCTCAAAAAGGTGCACCTTGGGGTGATCCGCTAGCTCACCGAGTTCATAACTCGGGCGCTTGTATACGTATATGTCGTGCCCTTCAAGAATCAATTCATAATTCTTCCACTTGTGGAGGGTGGCAAGGTTGTCGCCGCCCATAATCAAGGCGAATTCCTTGTTCGGGTATTTCTCCTTGAGGTGGGTCAAGGTATCAATGGTATAACTCGGTTTGGGTAGACCGAATTCAATATCGCTGGCGCGTAATTTTTCATTCTCCCCAATCGCGGTACGGACCAAATGCAAGCGGTCGTAGTCCTTGGCGAGACTGCTTTTTTTCTTGTGCGGGTTTTGAGGTGAAACCACCATCCAAACCTCGTGTAAATCCGTGTTTTGTGCCATGAATTCGGCAATGATCATATGCCCGATATGAACGGGGTTGAATGACCCGAAAAACAAACCTATTTTTTTCACAGCTCCAAGGTATCTTTCAACATGTCGTTCAATAAATCCTCCAGGATTTTTTCTTTTTCCCTTGCTTCCTTGTCCAAATCATCAAGACTAACGATGATATCCGTTACTTTCCACTTGCCTCCTTCCTGCACAAGCACGAAGGTTTCTTCCTCGCCGTCCTTACAGCAATAGGTGCAATGCGTCCCTTCCTCTTTGTTTTCGCAATTGATGCGCTCTACTATGGTTGGTGGAAGCCCTTCCCCACCATCTTCGCTTACGCCATCGAAAAGCTGTTCCATGTCATTTACGAAAACCAATGTGTTTCCGGTACTTAGATCTTTTAGTTCCTTGAAGTTCTCGTTATCCAATAGCTCTAGCCATTTCACGGTAACGGTTTCCGCATCACCGTTTGAGGCGGAGGTACATGCCCAAAAACCAAGGGGCAGCAAAAAAAATAAGTAACGAAATTTCATCGGGTGTGGATTTTGAATCGGGACAAATTTAGCCATACTCTAGGAAAGCAAGTATTTTGCCGGTGTAGTTATGCCACAAAAAGGCGAATTTGGGGGCTAATCAATGATTCCGGACAACATCATAGATAATGAAAATATTTTTTGAGCACCAAGGAAAGAACAAATCCGCGGATTTAAGTCGACCTATTGATATCAGCATTCCCTTGGAAGAAGGAGAGGGCACCGTTAATTGTTTTTACGCGCCTTTGATGGAAACCTTCCCGGTAGTGGCGGGTGATTTCGTAGGCTCCACGGCTCAAGGTGGCCCCTTGAATTTCTTGAATGTTCGTTTGAATCCTCACGGCAACGGGACGCATACGGAGTGCGTAGGTCATATCGCCAAGGAGAAATATACCATCAATAAGTGCTTGACCAAGTTTTGGTTTACGGCGGAGGTCATCAGCGTTTTTCCCGAAAGGATGGAAGGGGATAAGGTCATTACCCTAGATAGAATCAAGGATGTTTTCGAAGGAAACGGCGCGGAAGCCATCATTATCCGAACCCTTCCCAATGATGATTTAAAGTTGAAAACGGATTATTCCGGCTCTAATCCCACCTATGTATCCCCTGATGCAATCCAATATCTTTTGAACCAAGGAATAGAACACTTACTTATAGATTTACCTTCCGTAGACAGGGAAGAAGACGGAGGCGCCCTTGCGTCCCACAAGGCATTTTGGAATTACCCTGAAAAGCCTCAAAGCCATCGTACCATAACGGAGTTGGTTTATGTCCCGACAGCTATAAAAGACGGGACATATTTGCTGAATATTCAAATTGCCTCCTTTGAAATTGACGTTAGCCCAAGCAAACCGGTTTTGTATAGAATACACGAGGATTGAGATTCAGACGTTCATTAATGGGTTATAATTTGTTTATATAATGCCAACAAGGGCATAAATCCCTTTGTCATTATCATTTAAGGCGCATTGTTATTAATTTTGCGTGCCTTTACGGCGATTTAACCCTCTGGTTTAAACACATTTCAAAATCAATAGTGATATGCAGGCAAGGATTATCGGAATCATAGCCTTTTGTATTTTTTTCGGATTAGGATTAAACGCCCAAGATGACCCCGTTCTTTTTACGGTTGACGGCACCAAGGTCCACAAATCCGAGTTTGATTACATCTACTCCAAAACCAACGGTGAAAAAGCGGATTACTCCGAAAAATCCGTTCGTGAATATTTGGATTTGTACGTAAAGTTCAAGCTCAAGGTCCAAAAGGCGAAGGAGATGAAAATCGATACCATCCCCGCCTTGAAAAGGGAACTAGCCGGTTACCGTAAACAATTAGCGGATTCATACCTCATTGATAAGGAAGTAAAGGATAAATTACTCCGTGAAGCATACAACCGTATGCAGGAAGATGTAAGGGTTAGCCACATCATGGTTTCCAAAACCCGTAATCCTGAACAAGCATGGGATAAAATCAATGACATCCACAAACGATTGAAAGGTGGTGCTGATTTCGGGAAGACCGCGTTCACGGAATCCCAGGATCAATACTCCAAGAAGGAATACGGTAAAATCGGTTGGATCAATGCTACGCTTCCTGACGGTTTCTACGATATGGAATCAGCGGCGTACGAAACACCGGTAGGTCAATTTTCCGAACCTTTCGAAACCAAAATCGGGATACATATCCTAAAGGTGGATGAAAAACGTCCCGCGAGAGGAACCATTGAGGTAGCACATATCCTTTGCATGAAGGATCCTAAAAACAAGGCTAAAAATCCGGAGGCTTTAATCAAGGAGGCATATACCGCACTACAAGCGGGTACTTCCTTCGAGGAGGTAGTTGCTAAATTTTCTGATGATAAGAAATCCGTTAAAAAAGGCGGTTATATCGGTTTCTTCGGAATCGGTGCCAATGAGCCCGTATTTGAGGACGCAGCGTTTGGATTGAAAAAGGATGGTGAATATTCCGCGCCTTTCCAATCTTCCGTAGGTTGGCACATCGTTAAGCGTATCAGCAGACCGGATATGGGGAATTATGAAACGGAAAAGCGTCGTTTGCAAAGCCGTATCGAAAAGGATTCCCGTTTCATGGAGGCGCGTAATGCCATGATTACCGATATCAAAAAGGAAAGCAAGTACATGGTGAATGAGGATGTATTTAAATCCTTTACCAAGGACTTGACCAAGGACTTCAATAGCGGGAAATGGCGTGCGCCCAAGCCCTCCGATGATGTATTATTTACCTTCGGTGAAGATAAATCTTACACCTTGGGTCAATTCACGGATTACTTGCTTCGCTCCGCTCGTCAGCGCATTCGTACCGGAAGACAAACCCGTGATCCGCAAAAAACGGCTATGGTTATGTTGGAGCAATTCTCCGGTGAAGCGGCATTGAATCTTGAAAAGGAAAAACTATCCGAAAAATACCCTGATTTCCGTTCCTTGATGCGCGAGTACGAGGAAGGAATCCTATTGTTCGAGGCAACCAAGATGTTGGTTTGGGACAAGGCGGGACAAGACACGGTTGGTTTACGTAATTTCTATAATGCCAATCCCGACAAATACTTCGCTAACGAAAAGGCGCGCGTAAGCATTTACACCATCAAGTCCGATAGTGAAGCAATCATCAATAAGGCTAGAAAATTGGCGGCGAAGAAGCCTGCCGCTAAAGTCTTGAAAAAGGTGAATAAGTCCGGTAACTTAGTGACCGTCCGTGAGGAAGTAAAAGAAAAGGGAAGAAATTCCATTTCCGGGCTAGAGGATGGTGCATGGAAAAAAGGCGCACTTTCCGAGACTCAAATAGGCGAGGATGGTTCATCCACTTTCGTGAAGGTGGAAGGCATGCTTCCCCGTGCCCGCAAGAAATTGGAAGAGGCGAGAGGTTATGTCATTGCCGACTATCAAGATGAACTGGAGGCACAGTGGATTGGCTCATTGCGTGAGGAATACAAGGTAAATATCAACGAAACCGTGCTTAAATCCATTTTTAAATAATGCGGAAAGCACTTCTTTTCATATTAGGCGGTTTCCTGCTTACGGTCGGGGCTTGTGTCCCACCGGAAAGTGAGGCGGCGGCGGACGATGTCCTTTTGGCGAAGGTGTACAATAAACCCTTGTACCTTTCGGAGATGGACGGGATGATTCCCCGCTGGTCATCCAAGGAGGACAGTACCTTGATGGTAAATGCCTACGTGGAAAGATGGGTCAGGGAAAACCTGATGTTGTATGAAGCGGAACGTAATGTTCCGGGGGATTTGAACATTGATGCCCTGGTTCGTGATTACCGCGCTTCCTTGGTTTTGAACAGCTACGAAAAACAATTGATAGAAACGCAGTTGGATTCCACCGTTACGGATGATGAGGTATTGAATTATTACAATAAATACAAGACCCATTTCCAGTTGGAGACCAACATCGTTCGCTGTAAATTCATGAAACTCCCGCTTGATGCCCCCGACGAGGACAAGGTAGCCAAATGGTGGGAGTCCGATACGCTTCCCGGGATGCGTCTTCTCCGTGATTATTGTGAGGAGCATGCCGTGGTGTATCAGTTGGAGGACAGCACGTGGATTGAAATAAAGGATTTAGAAGAGCAATTCCCGAAAGGAGCCCTTTCGTCCATCAAGGAAGGAAAGGAATTTACCTTGGAGGAAGGTGATTTTAAATATTATATAAGGGTCATGGAAATCGAATCCGATAACAATGATCCTCCCTTGGGATATATCCGCGAGCGAGCGCTCCGGCACATCCTACATAATAGAAAAATGACGCTTATCGACGCCGAACGTGAAAAATTATACCGTAAGGCGGAACGTATGGGCCATATAAAGTACTTCCATTAGTATGAATCATCGTATAACTAGCATAATCGCGATCCTGTTTCTTTTCTTGACAACGGGAATCCAAGCACAAACCCTTGATAAAATCATAGCCGTCGTAGGTGGTGAGGTTTTATTGAAATCCGAATTGGACGAGAATATCGCCCTTATCAAGAGCCAAAACGGTGTATTGCCCGAAAACGGGGAATGCATGATTTTGGAGCAGCTCTTGAGTCGTAAAATCTTGATCAACCAAGCAAAGTTGGATTCCATCTTTGTAGGGGATGAGGAAGTAGAGGGGCAATTGAATGCCCGTTTTGAGCAAATCCTCCAATTAATGGGTGGACAAACCGAGCAGTTCGAGGCGTACTACGGTATGACCATTACGGAGGCACGTGAAAAAATGCGTTCGGATATGCGCGATCAGCTCCTTTCGGACAGGATGCAAAACGACGTGGTCTCCAATGTTGAAATCACGCCTTCCGAGGTAGTGAGCTTCTTCGAAAGTATTCCCGTGGATAGCTTACCCTACTTCAGTTCCGAGGTTGAAATCGGGGAAATCGTGATGTTTCCGGAGGCAAGTCCCTCCGAAAAGGAAAGAGCGGAAAAATTCGCGGAGGAATTGATTGCTCAAATCGAGAACGGGGCGAATTTTTCTGAATTAGCCTCTAAATATTCCGATGATAAAGGTTCCGCACGCCTTGGCGGTGATTTAGGCTGGCAAAAGCGCGGGACATTCGTACAAGAATTTGAAGCAGCGGCTTACCAATTAGAACCGGGGGAGGTTTCCGGTATCGTTGAATCCGAATTCGGTTTCCACATTATCCAATTGTTGGAGCGTTTGGGTAATCGTATCCACGCCCGTCATATCTTGGTTACTCCTAGGATTACCGAGGACGATATGGAAAAGACGAGAACGGAATTAGCGGAGGTTCGTGAACTTATTCTTAATGACTCTCTTCCGTTCTCCGTGGCGGTTAAGAAATATTCTACGGATAAAGTACAGTCTTACTATAATGACGGTCTTATGGTAAACCCCAATAACGGTACGTCCTTCTTTGAGACCAGTGATTTGGAGGTGGACGTTTACTTCACCATTGATACCATGAAAACGGGGCAAATAAGCGCACCTATCCGAATGGGACAACCCGGAATAGAGGAAGCGTTCCGTTTGGTGGAACTTCGTTCCATGACCCAGCCCCACAAGGCAAATTTGAAGGAGGATTACTTCAAGATTAAGAATGCCGCCTTGGAGGAAAAGAAAGCGAAGTATATGGTGGATTGGGCAACCAAAACCGTAGGAAGAACTTATATCCGCTTGGATGAGGATTATGATGCTTGCCTCAATTTGGAAAAGTGGCGTTCGGATAAGCCTTAAGTAGCAATAATCATTTTTAAGGTGCCCGGATGGTTAAACATTACTAAACCATCCGGGCATCCTTTTCTTAACCAAGGTCCTAGTAAAACAAACAAAATGGCGGATCAAAACTTCGTAGACTACGTAAGGATATGCGGGCGCTCCGGAAAAGGAGGTTCCGGTTCCGCGCATTTTGAACGTTCCAGATTAACGCCCAAGGGCGGTCCCGATGGCGGTGACGGCGGAAGGGGCGGACACATCATCCTACGCGGGAATGAGCAGATGTGGACCCTACTCCACTTGAAATACAGGAAACACGTCATTGCCAAGCCCGGGAATAACGGTGGTGAGAACCACAAGACCGGCGCTAGCGGGGAGGACATAATTCTTGACGTTCCTCTAGGAACCGTGGCAAAGGACGCGGAAACCGGTGAGATCATGTTCGAGATTCTTGAGCACGACGAAAAGCGCATTCTCGTTCCGGGAGGACGAGGTGGTTTAGGAAATGCCCACTTTAAAAGTCCGACTAACCAATCTCCTAGGTATGCACAGCCCGGTGAACCCGGAAGGGAGGAGTGGAAGATATTGGAATTAAAAGTCCTTGCCGATGTAGGTCTGGTAGGCTTTCCGAATGCCGGAAAATCCACCCTGCTATCCGTAATTACGGCAGCAAAACCAAAGATTGGCGCTTATCCCTTTACTACCTTGGTTCCTAACCTCGGGCTTGTCCCGTATAGGGATCACAAGTCTTTCGTTATAGCCGATATTCCTGGGATTATCGAAAAGGCGCATGAAGGGAAAGGATTGGGGCATCGCTTCCTGCGCCACATCGAGCGTAACGCGACCCTCCTCTTCATGATTCCTTGTGATACGGAAAGCATCCAAAAGGAATACGATATCCTTTGGAACGAGCTTAAGGAATTCAACGAAGAGCTATTGGATAAGCCGCACGTCCTCGCCATTACCAAATCCGATTTATTGGATGAGGAGCTTAAGGAGCTGCTAGAACCCGAGATTCCCGCAGGTGTGCCTTATACCTTTATTTCATCCGTAGCCCAACAAGGCTTGATGGAATTGAAGGATATGCTTTGGACGGAGTTGAACAAGGACGCTTAACCGTGTTTAATTCTCGTGATTTTTGCACCAATTGCATTTAATCGCGTATCGATATTTTGGTATCCTCGATCAATCTGATTCACGTTATCAATAACGCTTTTCCCTTTGGCGGACATGGCGGCAATCAATAGTGCCACACCCGCACGAATATCCGGTGAGGTCATTCGAATGCCGCGCAGTTGATGCTTCCTGTCCAAACCGATGACGGAGGCGCGGTGCGGATCGCAAAGGATGATTTGAGCCCCCATGTCAATCAGTTTGTCCACGAAGAACAAGCGGCTTTCGAACATTTTTTGATGGATCAGGACACTCCCCTTTGCTTGGGTCGCCATTACCAAAACGATACTCATTAAATCCGGTGAGAAACCCGGCCAAGGTGAATCGTATACCGTGAGGATGGAACCGTCGATGAAGTTTTGGATTTCGTAATGCTCGTGCGGGGGAACACGGATGTCATCACCGTTAATTTGGATATCCAAACCAAAACGTTCGAAAACGGGAATGATATTCCCAAGGTCCTTTACGGAGCAATTTTTAATGGTAATATCGGATTGGGTTAATGCCGCCATCCCGATAAAGGAACCGATTTCAATCATATCCGGAAGAATCCGGTGTTCCGTTCCTCCTAGGGAATCCACACCTTCAATAGTGAGCATATTGGAACCTACGCCGGAAATTTTGGCGCCCATGCGGTTCAGCATTTTGCAAAGCTGCTGTAAGTAAGGCTCGCAAGCGGCATTGTAAATGGTGGTGGTTCCCTTTGCCATAACGGCACCCATCACCACGTTTGCCGTTCCTGTTACGGAGATTTCATCCATTAGGAGGTAGGTGCCTTGCAGGCGATCCGTTTCCAAGTAGAATATCTTGTTCTCGCTATCGTATTTAAAATCCGCGCCCAACTTAATGAAACCATTAAAGTGGGTATCCAAACGCCTACGTCCGATTTTGTCCCCGCCGGGTTTTGGGATAAGAGCTTTTCCGAATCTAGCAAGAAGCGGTCCCACCAACATCACCGATCCACGGATCCGCTGTGCCGTTTTTACGAATTCAGGGGAGCTGAGGTAATCCAAGTTGAGGTCATCGGCTTGGAAGCTGTACTTCTCCGGGCTGAGTCGTTCCACTTTTACACCGAGTCCTTTGAGTAATTCAATGGATTTTCTGATGTCCACGATATCGGGGACATTATCAATGGTTACTTTATCTGCGGTAAGGAGAGGGGCGCAAAGTATCTGAAGTGCTTCATTTTTTGCACCTTGGGGGATAATGTTTCCATTTAGCGGTTGCCCGCCGATTACCTCAAAAGAATCGGAAGCCATAAGGACTGGTTTTTCTACTATCGTTTCCATTTGCTATCATGTTTGGTTTCAAGATGCAATGCAAGTGCTTCTCTTGAATCCGCTTTCGAGCAAACGGTAACGATGAAGGATCATTCGTAAAGTAAAGGCGGCTAACCGTAGCCGCGTTATTTCGGACGCAAGGTAAAAATTGAAAATGAATTCAAGGTAAACTATCCCCGGACCGCTATGATTTGAATGTAAAAAGGGGCGGTGCTGATAATTCAACACCGCCCCCTTTGACGACAAAAGGCAAGACCTATCTTCTACGATGGTTCCTGTTGTTATTCCTATTGTTGTTACGATTGTTGCTGTAGTTATTCCTACGATATCCTCCGTTATTATTGGAATGTCTTCGTTTATTATTCGGATTGGCAAGCATATCAAGGCTAGCTTCCTCGGGGATGCTCAATTTCCCGCCGGAAAGAGCGATTAAATCCTGACGGATAAGATCATCGCTTACGCTAAGATCCTTATGCCAATTCTTGTAGGAAAGTTTCATGTAGGACGCGATAGTTTTAGCGAAACCTTCCCGTACCGGACCTTCCTCCATCTCGAGTGCCTTGGCAATCATGGATTTTACGTTTTTACCATAGTGGCGGTATCTACGCACTTCCTCCGGATAACCAACGATGTCCGGTTTTTTCATAACCGCTTCGGGTTCCAAACCTTCGGGGAGGTCAACGTCCAATTTATAATCGGCGATTCTTCTAGCGTGTTGCCAAAGGCTTAAGCGAGAATCCTCCACGTTTCTTCCTTGCGGGTGCATTTGTTGCATTAGGTCAATAACCCTCTCCACGTAAGCCTGACGCTCTTCCCTTTCCTCTATGGTCAAGGCATGTTGGATAAGCTCTTGGATATTTCTCCCGTATTCGGGGATAATCAAATGATCTTTCTGGGAGTTGTACTCCATTTTCTTTCTTTTTCGATTGAATTACTCTACCGTAACGGATTTTGCCAAGTTACGGGGTTGATCCACATCGCACCCACGCAATACGGCAATGTGATAGGATAGTAATTGTAAAGGAATTACGGAGAGCAAAGGCGTGAAAGGTTCCATGGTGGACGGAATCTCAATGGAATAATCCGCGATTCCTTTCATAACCGTATCACCTTTATTAACGATAGCGATTACGACACCTTTTCTAGCTTTTACTTCTTGTACGTTACTTACGATTTTTTCGTAGGCGCTTTCGTTCGTCGCTACTACAAAAACCGGCATTTTCTCGTCGATCAAGGCAATGGGACCGTGTTTCATTTCCGCAGCGGGATATCCCTCGGCATGAATGTAGGAAATTTCCTTGAGTTTCAAGGCACCTTCAAGTGCCACGGGGAAGTTATAACCGCGTCCGAGGTAAAGCGCATTAGAAGAATCCTTGAATGCGGCACTTATATTGCGCACGACAGGATCGCACTCTAAAGTCTCCTTTATTTTATTAGGAATTTGTGCCAAGGCGGATACCAATTCTTGATAATACGTTCTTGAGATGGTTCCTTTCTCGTATGCCAAGCATAGAGCCATTAGGCTCAAAACGGTAATCTGCCCCGTAAATGCTTTTGTGGATGCTACCCCTATTTCAGGTCCTGCATGAATGTATGATCCTGTATCGGTAATACGTGCGATTGAAGAACCTACTACATTACAAACACCATAAGTGAATGCACCTTTCTGTTTTGCCAATTCAAGTGCCGCAAGTGTATCTGCCGTTTCCCCTGATTGGGAAATAGCAATAACTACATCCTTCTCGGATAATACCGGATTTCGGTATCGGAATTCCGAGGCGTATTCGACTTCAACCGGAATTCTAGCCAATTCTTCTAGTAAATATTCCGCTACCAAGCCGGAGTGCCAAGAAGTTCCACAAGCAACGATAATTAATCTATCGGCATTTATGATTCGATTTTTGAATTTTTCGAATCCTCCTAGTCTAGCCCAGCCCTTTTCAGGGTTAAGCCTACCTCGCATTGCATCGGAAATAGTGGTTGGTTGTTCATATATTTCCTTGTGCATGAAATAATCATAACCTCCCTTTTCCAATGCATCAATCTTCATGTTGATTTCTTGGACATAAGGGGTTTTTACCACATTTTTGATGTCGATCAGCCTTAGTCCTTCTTCTAAGGAGATAATGGCTATTTCACCATCGTCCAAGTAAACCACTTGATTGGTATATTCTACTATCGGAGTAGCATCTGATGCCAAGAAGAATTCCTCTTCCCCGATCCCTACAACCAACGGACTTGCTTTCCTTGCTGCAACCAGTTTTCCTGGATCCATACGGTCCATAACAACTATTGCGTAGGCACCAGTTACCTCATTTAATGCCAACCTTACCGCATCTTCTAGGTTAAGGTCCCCATTTTTTTGAATTTCCTCAATAAGGTGAACCAAGACTTCGGTATCCGTTTCACTTTTAAAAACGTGCCCTCGGCTTTCTAGAATGGTTTTGATAGAGGCGTAGTTTTCAATAATACCGTTATGGATGATAACCAGCCTCTCGTTACCGGATAAATGCGGGTGCGCATTTATATCATCCGGAACACCGTGTGTAGCCCAACGGGTATGCCCGATACCAACGGTACCTGAAAGGTTTTTATCAGAGGAGAATTCCTCCAATTCTTTCACCTTACCTTTCTTTTTATAAACATTCAGGCTACCGTTCAATAATGCTACTCCCGCACTATCATAACCTCTGTATTCTAATCTTTTTAATCCTTTAAGGATGATCGGGTAAGCTTGTTTATTACCCAAATAACCAACAATTCCACACATAGTTAATGGTTTTTTACATTGATGTTTCCGAGCATTCAAGCGTGTTTTTTGAATCTATCTTTCTTTGATCCAATGATTTATATATTGCTCCAACTATTTCTTACCGCTACAAGGCGGTTTTCTCAGTTGACTTAATCAACAAAAAATCCGTTGTATTAAAAAAGAGATAAACCCAAAATTTTTCAGACTTACTAGTCCTTAACGTACGATTAAAGTTAATACTAATAAACCGTATAGGAAAGGTGTAGCTTCGCCGGATAAACGGAGTGCCCGGGACCGTATAATATGCCTCTTGAGGCATATTGGTTTTTTAGGAAAACTTGAAGGTATATTTCATTATTGTCCTCCGGGTTATCAATAATATCCTGAAGGAAATTGGAGATGTTCATTCGATATTTCTTGACAAAAACGCCATTGTCGTCCTCGTCTACAGGGCTTCCCCCAAATACATCCAAATCACCTACGGTTCCACCTGAATTAACGTCCTCGATGAAGAAAAAGTCCCCTGAACTTTCTTCTAAAGTAGTTAAAACGATTCTATCAGGTGCCGCGAATGTTATGGTGTCATCACCCGGGATATAAGCGTAAGTGAATTCAAGCTCCGCACGATTCACCACGACCCTATCCGTAAAGTCTTCAATATAAGGGAAGTCCATACGGACATTCAAACCACTAAGCCCTTGTACAAAAATAAGGCTGTCTCCTTGGGTCGCATCATTGATGAAAGGTTCTACCTCCGCTCCAGTGTAATCATGGGCAAAGTTACCTACACGCGTACTTAAATCATTAACCACGAAGGTATAATTCAATGCGGTATCTTGATTGGAGTAATACATTTTTAAGTACGTGAAAGTAGAAGCTTGATTGAAGCCGGCTACGACGGTATTACCAGGGTCAGGAACGATATGCAATCCCTTGAAGTACTCTTGGAAGGTCTCGGAATTGGAATAAGGAATAGAATCTCCTAGAACAGGATCCAAATTCAAAAGTTCCGCTCCTAAAGCGTCATCCAAACGGATACGAACCTGAGGGAAGTAAGTAGTGTCGTTATCATCACCACGAACCTCTATGATTTCAGTATCAGTCCTAGGACGGATGTAAACATCCGTAGCTTCCCCAACGGGAGTAGCTTCCGTCATGAATGTTTGGTCGGAGTAATACCGTTCTGTATTATCCATATTTTCCAACAAGCGGTAAATCCTGAAGGTTTGTGGTTGAAGCGTATCACCGTATATCCTAGTGGAATCCAAAGCCAATCCTAACACCAAGGAGTCAATAGTGAATCCATCAAAATCGATTTCGGTAATGGCGGAGGTTACGCTTAAGCGATAATCCACGTACAAGGACGCTTCACTTCTTCCGAAGATAGGATCGTTCAATGCACCAATCGGGTAGGATGCCTGTTGGGCGGCAACGATATTGGTGTAGGTAAAAATGGAGTCTTGCGGAATCGTAACCGTTCTAATGGATACGGTATCCGTGAATTGAATATCCGAGAATTGATCGGAAATCAAATCGGCTCCAAGATCAGTCGGGTCATTACATGCACCCAAAAGCAATGCAACCGCGGCAATCGCGGCTAAGCAGATACGTCTTACATTCATTATGGCAACTGTGTGGTTACTCCTCTACTTTTTCTTCTTCAAGCAATGATTCGTAGAAAGGAACGTATCCTTTGTAGGCTTCTTCTTCGGAAGAGAAATCGAAGAAGGGTTTGCCGGAGTTAAGGAACGTTTCTCTAACGCCTTCGTCAACGTTTTCGCTGCCGAAAATTGCGGCATCCGCTGCATGGAAGGCTCCATTATGTAGAGTAACCTTTTCTCCATCAAAGTATGCATCAAGTCCACCTTCTTCCATATTATTTATTGCCGCCTTGGAGGCAAAATCATCGGAAAAGGTGTTACTCATATCATAATCATAGTGTGAGTAGACCACTTTAGCGTCTTGGAAAATCGGTTCGTTCTTGTATGCGGTTTTTAAATAAGCGGGGACCAAGGAGGTCATCCA
>JAHDDF010000559.1 GCA_020629475.1 Saprospiraceae bacterium | reverse complement strand
ACGCCTTCCCTTGGATGATTCAGGGGAACGCAAAGATATAGCGGGGCATATCCGTGAGGAATTGGAAAACCTTGTATCCAAGCAAAATGCCCTGATGCAATTGGCGGATTTAAACCGTCAATACAAGCGTGAATTAAAGGACGCGGATAATTTAGAAGAGCAATTTGATTCCTTGAACGTTGAGGAGTCCAATGTCTTTATGGAATTATTGAATGCGGAGCAAATCCGGGATTCCCAAAAAGAGTTCGCGGATTACAAGGAGCAGGTGTATCAAGAGCAAATGGCGGCGATGGGGCATGATGAAATCCGTGCTTCTTTGGAGGACGGTGAGCCTTGTCCGGTTTGTGGTTCCTTGCATCATCCTTATGCGGTGGGTGCTACCCGTAAATCCCGCCCCAGGCCTGATATCGCCAAGGAGGAATGGGAGAATGCCAAGCGTTTATTCGAGAAGTATAGGGTAGAAGTAAACCGTGTAGCGGGTAAGCTGGAAGAGATTGCCCAAAGGAAAGAAACCCTTAGGGGAACCGGCCGTGAGCTTCAAGGACAAATGAAGCGAACCACGGAGCGCATGCTTGAGTTCGAGGAGAAAATGGCGGAGGTAACCAAGGACTTGGAAGGTGCCGCGGAACTGCTTGATCCGGGGTTGATACAAATGAAAATCAAGGAGACGGCGGATAAGATTAAATTCTTGAAAAAGGATTTGGAATGGATCAGTAAAACGGCATCCCGCTTGGAGGAAACCAAGGAGCGTTTGCGTCAAATGGAGGATGCGCTCAAGGATAAAAAATTCGCGCTCAAGGAATGGAAAACGGAGTGGGAACGCCTTGAAACATCCAAGCAGGAACACTTGCTTGAAATGGAATCCGATAAGGGGGGCGTCATGACCTTATTGGATAAATACGGCGCCGGAAAATTATGGGACGACAAGAATTTATTATCCCTTTTGAAAAATCGTAGTATTGAATTTAAAAACAAAAAACAAACCCATGATAACGCGGTTTCCAATCTTGCCGTTATTCAAAAGGATTTGGAAAATAAAAACCAAGAATACGAGGAACTTCAAGTAAAACTTAATGAAATAAAATCCAAGGGCGCGGAAGCCAGAAAATCCTTTGATGAATTAAAGGAAAAAAGATATTCCCTCTTACCAAAAGAAAAACAACCTGAAACCGAAAAGCAAGAATTCGAAAAGTTTTTATCCCAATTAGAAACGGAGGTAGAAACATTGCGCAAGCAAAAAGAGGAACAAGAAAAGCGCATCGTTGCGGAAGAGGGGAGATTAAAAGAAAAGGAAAAGAATCGCGCCAAGCAATTATTGCTCCTTGAGAAAAAAGAAACCTCCTTGGCTACTTTTGCTTTACAATTCGGATTAAAAGGCGTGGAGGCATTGGACGAATTAATGCTGGCGGATGATGACTTGGAAAAACTCAGGGAGGAACGCGAGGCTTTAGATAAGCATCACGCGGAATTAAAGCAAGAGGAAAAATCCATTACCGAAGCACTTGCCGCCTTGGGCGTGGAGGAGGAAGATCCTGATATTTCCCACTTGGAAGAAGAACTGGCAAAGGCGGAACAAGAAGCGGAAATTCTGAGCCAAGCCATCGGAAGAATTAAGGAGCGCTTGGAAAGTGATGCCGAGCGCCGCACGGGGATGGAGGATTTGCTTGCCGGGATTTCCAAGCAGCAGAAGGAATGCGACCGTTGGTCGGAATTGGACGGCCTAATCGGTTCCGCGGATGGGAAGAAGTTCCGGGTGTTTGCCCAAGGGCTTACCCTGCGTCGTTTAACGGAATTGGCGAACCGCCACCTTTCTACCTTGAACGATAGATACATCATTTCCAAAACGGATGGTGCCTCCTTGGATTTGGAAATTATAGATACCTATCAAGCGGATGCCCGTCGTTCCGTAAATACATTATCCGGTGGGGAATCCTTCTTGGTTTCCTTGGCACTCGCCCTTGGTTTATCCGATCTTGCCGGGCGAAAAGCGGAGATCGGTTCCTTATTCATTGATGAAGGTTTCGGGACATTGTCCGATGAACCTTTGGAAATGGCGCTTCAAACTTTGGAACGCTTGCAGGATACCGGAAAGACCATTGGCGTCATTTCCCACGTAAAAGCCTTGAAAGAGCGCATCGGGGTACAAATTAAAGTAGAAAAGAAGGGCAATGGAATCAGTACTTTAAAAGTAGAAGGTTAATTCGGAATTTTTTTCCTGCCGTTTCAGTTTACATTTTAGTTGAATGTGCTTACATTTGCACCCGCCGTTATCGGCACCATCAACCATTACTCGGAGGAGTGGCAGAGCGGTTGAATGCACCGGTCTTGAAAACCGGCATACTCGA
>JAHDDF010000065.1:13507-14876 GCA_020629475.1 Saprospiraceae bacterium | reverse complement strand
CGTCTAATATCTAAAATCTTAATTTTAGTATGTTGCAAACTTGTCCGGCAGCAACACGATTGCTTAGTATAGCCAACATTTAAGAAGCGAATTCCGCTAGCTCCATCCACCTCATCTCCTTTTCCTCGATAAGGTCATTGATTTCACTAAGTCTAACGGATAACTCCTTGATTCTTTCAGCGGTTAGTTCGGGGTTGTTGAATTCTTCGGATAATTCCGCTTTTTCTTTTTCCAGCTTTTCGATTTGCTTTTCCAACTTGGAGAATTCCTTACGTTGTTCGTAAGTCATCTTGGGTTGGTTGTCCCTGGGTTTGTCTACCTTTTTGACGACTTTTTCGACCGTTGGTTTCTCCGTGGGCTGATCTTTTTTCCAAGCACGATATTCCTTGTAATTCCCGTTCCAATCCTTGATTTTTCCTTCCCCTTCGAATACGAATAAATGGTTGGTCAATTTATCCAAGAAGTACCGGTCGTGGGAAACAATCATCAAGCAACCCGGGAAATTCAAGAGGAATTCCTCTAGGATGTTTAGGGTTAGGATATCCAAATCATTGGTAGGCTCATCCAGAATTAGGAAGTTCGGGTTTTTGACCAATACGGTCAGTAGGTTTAAACGGCGTTTTTCCCCGCCTGAAAGCTGGGACACGTAGACCCTTTGTTGTTTCCTTGGGAAAAGGAATTTTTCCAAGAACGCCTCCGGGCTAAGATTACTTCCGTTTTCCAAAGGAATTACCTCCGCAATATCCCGGATAACATCTATAACACGCTTGTCCTCATTCAATTGGATTCCCTCCTGGTTATAATGCCCGAAAACGATGGTGTCTCCAACTACCACCTTTCCTGCATCACAAGGGATTTCCTTGGTCAATACCTTAATAAAAGTGGATTTTCCCACTCCGTTTTTCCCGACCAATCCTACCCGTTCGCCTTTCTTGAATTTATAGTCGAACTGGTCCATCATGACCTTGTCACCGTAGAATTTGGAAACCTTATGTGCCTCCAAAATCTTCTTGCCCAAACGCTCGGATTTGAAGCTTAGCACAAAATCCGACTTATCCTTCTGCGTGGAAGTTTTCTCCTTGAGATCATGAAAGGCATCCACCCTGGATTTTGCCTTGGTTCCCCTCGCCTTGGGCTGTTTCCTGATCCAATCCAATTCCCTTTTTAGTAACTTCTTGTCCTTGTCCATGGTGGCAGCTTCCACCTCTTGACGGTCTGCCTTTTTTTCCAGATAATAGGAATAGTTACCCTTGTATTTATGCAATTTGCCGTTCTCTAGTTCATAAATGACATTACATACGTTATCTAAAAAATAACGGTCGTGCGTGATCATGAAAACGGTTAGGTTTTGCTTGGTCAGGTATTGTTC
>JAHDDF010000065.1:0-13407 GCA_020629475.1 Saprospiraceae bacterium | reverse complement strand
ACATCCGGTTTATCCTTGAATAAAAGCGCTTCCTCGTATTGCCGAATCGCGTTGATTTTGGGATTGTCGGAATTTAATACGGCATCAATGATTGTCTCGTTGTTATCGAACTCGGGCTCTTGCTTAAGCCAACCCGTTGAAATACTCTTATGGATGAATATTTTCCCGTCCTCCCGCTCGGAAGCTTCCAAACCGGCAAGAACCCGGAGTAGGGTAGACTTACCGGTTCCGTTTTTTGCGACCAAGGCTATTTTTTGCCCTTTGTCAATATGAAGGGTAATGTCTTCGAAGAGTAATTTTTCTCCGTAGCGTTTGGTAATATGTTCGAGCGTGAGGTAGTTCATTATTGTAGTTATGCCCTGCTTTGATGCGTAATATAATGGGAAGTTAGGTGAGAGAAGGAACGGTAAATTCCTTTTAACCAAACCTTATGTCAATTCCTAAAGGAGCCCAAATAAAAAGACCACCCGAAATTAAGGTATCGGGTGGTCTTTTTTTGAATTAGGAAGCTTTTACTTCCCTTACTTCATCATATCCTTCATGATCATAAGCGCCTCTTGAAGGTAAACATCCTTCTTCACGCCTTCGATCCATTTCTCGTTGCGCTCCTTCTTGCCCGGATCCGCTTCAATTTTTGCCACATCCACTTCCAAGTTGGTAGCGGATAATCCGGCGATATCATCCTTCATGATATCCTCGTATTGCTCGGCTTCTTTTTCATCAGCTTTGCGTTCGGCGGCATATTTGTCGAAATTAAGGTTGTAATCCGTATCCTCGCGCACATCCTTGAAACGCTTGGCATTATCCTCGATTTCCTTGAACGTAGGATTTAATGCAACACGCTTCTTACTATTGGAACGTAGCTTGTCCAAATTCTTCACGCGGTTTACCTTTTGCTCAAAGCGTACGGGCTCAATGCTTGTCCAATCCATGGCGTAATCGTATTCTTTCTCGCCCAGGTCGATGTACTTGTACTCGTCCGGAAGAACGATATCCGGCTCAACTCCTTTTAATTGGGTAGAACCACCATCGATACGGTAGAACTTCTGGATGGTCATTTTAACGGAACCCAGCGGTCCAACCTCTTGCTTACCGCGGAACATACGGTCTAGGTCAACGAAACGCTGTACTGTTCCTTTTCCGAATGTGGAACCGGAACCGATGATTACGGCACGGTCATAATCCTGCATGGCGGCCGCCAAGATTTCGGAAGCGGAAGCGGAGAACTGGTTTACCATTACGATTAGGTTACCGTCGAATAACACGCGCTCGTCCGTATCGCTAAGGATTTTAGGGGAACGGTCACGGCTCTTCACCTGAACGATAGGACCTTCCTCGATAAACAAGCCGGACATTTTTACGACATCCCTCAAAGAACCACCGCCATTATCACGAAGGTCAAGGATGATGTTTTCAACACCCTGCTTTTTCAATTTGATAATTTCTTGTGCTACGTCCTCGGAACATTGACGACCGTCCTCGTCTTGGAAGTCAGCATAGAATCTAGGGAGGTACAAGTAACCTATGTTATTCACGCCACCTTTTTTGCTGTTGGGCTGGTAGTCCAAAATCAAGGACTTCGCATAACCTTCATCGATAATTACGATATCACGGATGATAGGGATAATGACCTCGCTTCCGTCGGATTTGGTAACCGTTAGGCGTACCTCGGTTCCTTTTTTACCACGGATTAGTTTAACGACATCATTGATGTTGAAACCACGTACATCCACGGCTTCCTCTTCTCCTTGGGCAACCTTGGTAATGATATCATTGGCTTCCAACTCACCACCTTCCCAAGCCGGGCCACCGGTAATGATTTCTGTAACTTTGGTTCCTTCATCATTGGTTTGAAGACGGGCACCGATTCCCTCCAATTTACCGGACATCCCGATATCGAAGTTTTGCTTATCGATGGGTGCGTAGTATCCGGAATGCGGATCATGAACGTTGGTTACGGTATTCAAGTACATTTCAAGGCGATCAGTGCGTTTGGTTTCATTCAAGCGAACAAACCACTTCTCGAATACGTCCTTGGTATCGGCAACTGCCTTGTCAAGCAATTGCTCCTTGGTTTTTTCCTCGAAATCCTTTTTACGGTCTTCCGGCTTTTTCTCAAGCTCGTCCTTTTGTGCCTCCATGGCATTGTAATAACGGTTCAAGACCTCGTACTTTAGGATTTTTCTCCAACGATCCTTCAAGGTTTCCTCACCTTTGGCGTATTCGCGCTTGTCGCCGTCCATTTCAAAGGATTCATCCGTGTCGAACGAGAAATCGGATGCGATGATTTCCTTGAAGTATTTCTCGGCACGCTCCGTTCCCGCATCAATGGCACGGACGGAAAGGTCGAAGAATTTATAGGAACCTTGTTGGATTTCGTCATCCAATTCCTTGGCGAAGAGCCGCAGTTGGTTTACGTCATCTTGGATAAGGAAACGTTTTCTACCATCCAAACGCTTGAGGTACAGCTCAAACATGTTTTGGGAGAAATTGTCGTCCAAGTCATGGGGGCTAAAATGATAATTGGAGAAACCGTCCAACATGGTACGGATGAGGATTGACTCTTTCTCCTTGTCTTCAATTCCATTGTCCATCGTAAAACTCGCTCCTAGGAAAAGGAAAGCGGTTAATGCCGAGAACAGAAATGATTTTTGATATCTCATACGATGTGTCGCTTTATCTGTTTTGTCAAACGAAGTTCTAGAGTTGTTTTATTGTATCAATGGAGCAAGAGACAGCATAAATCTTGCCCTTTAGTAAAACCTATAATACAATATACTTGATTTGGGACGAATAGTTGTCAGGAAATAGAGGCTTAAAGGCTTTTAACCTGAATTTAACCAATAATATGTCAAGATGGTTGATTTCCTGAATTTGGATGAAATGGACGTCCTTTCCCATATAATCCGTAATTTGTTAAAAATGGACATAATTTTCAACCAATGGCTGCATGACTGAGGAAATTCTGAGGGAGTATAATGCCTCTAGGTCTTGTTTAGACAAGTCTAAGCTGTGCTGGGCGCCTTACCGGAGTATGTATTTTGCCAGAAACGGGGATGTTATGGCTTGCTGTTACAGCCGTTTGCATCCTTTAGGGAAATTTCCGGAACAGAGTATCAGGGAGATTTGGTGGGGCGAAAGCGTGAAGGAGATGAGGGAGCAGACCACCAAAACCCAGCTTCCCGAAGCCTGTTCCTTGTGCGTGAATCAGCTCAATGCCTCGAACTTTGAAGGTGCGATCGCGAAATACTTTGATAGGTTCGCGGATACGTCCCCAAGGCGTGGTCCTTTGGGGAAAGCGATTAGAAAAGCGTCGGGTTATCTTCCGTCCAAGTGGGTATATCCTAAATTGATGGAGTTTGAGTTGAGCAATACCTGTAATTTGGAATGCGTGATGTGCAGTGGGGATTATTCTTCATCAATCAGAAAAAACAGGGAGAAATTGCCGCCTTTGGAGGATGTCTACGGAGATTCTTTTATGGAACAGTTAGAAGAATTTCTTCCGCACTTAAAAATGGCGAAATTCATCGGTGGGGAGCCTTTTCTTATTCCGATTTATTATGAGATTTGGGACAGGTTGATCGAGGTGAATCCTGATTGTACCATTGATGTTACCACCAATGGTACCATTTTGAATAAGCGTGTAAAAAGGGTTCTCGAAAAGCTTTCGGGAAATATCATCCTGTCCGTGGATTCCTTTGATCCGGAAACTTACCGGAAAATCAGGAAGCGTGCTGAATTGGATAAGGTAATGGAATTCATGGATTACTTTTCCCATGAGGATAGGAAAGGTAAAAACTCGCTTTGGGCAGCAATTTGCCCGATGCCGTTAAACATGAGGGAAATACCTTCCATGCTTAGGTTTTGTAATGAGCGTGATATCATGTTGTTTTTCAATACGGTTGTTTGGCCCAAAGAACATTCTTTGCTCTATTTGGGGGCTTCCACATTGAAGGGCTTGAAGGAGTTTTACGAGGCGGAGTTACAAACCTTCCCTGAAAATGGATACAAGCAAGCGGAGAATAAGAAACGGTTCGCCAGTTTGATAAATCATGTTTCAGGCGCCTTGGAAAAAGCACTGAATAGAGAGTCCATTTCAAAATAGTTTTGAATGCGTAATTTTTAGATTTAGAAGTTCCGGTATGGGGAGGAAAATTGCCCTAGGGCTCATTTTTGTATTTGGGATATTTTGGTTTTATAAATCCTTGCTTTCATATTTCAATATGGAACCCGGTTTCCTTGTTCCTTCCTCGGTATTTTTGTTTTGTTTGATATTGTTTTTTGCGATTCGAATTTTTACGAAACATAAAGCGTGGAATATTTTACTTCTTGCTTTTTCCGTTTCTGTTTCCCTGTTGTTTTTGGAATGGTTTCTTTCCGGTAAAAGTTTTCTTCGGAATTATTTTGAACAGAACATGGGGTTTTACCAATCCATTTGGAAACCATCTAATCCTAATTCTCATTATCATCTTTGGACTCCAGATGTTGAATTAGAAAGTAACCGCTTAGAATTTAATTATAAGAAAACCACGAATTCCCTTGGTATTTGTACCTCCGAATATCCTCTGGAAAAAGACAGTTCCGAATTTAGGATTATTGTTTTGGGTGATTCCTTTACCGAAGGCGTAGGGGCTCCAAGGGATTCCGTTTTTCCGGTTCAATTAGAAACACTATTGAAAAAGGAAGATGGAAATATTAGAGTTTTGAACGCGGGTGTAAGCGGTTCTGATCCTGTTTTTGGGTTTAAGTTGTTACAGGATAAATTAATTGTCTATGAACCGGATTTGGTTATTTTCATGGTTAATTATTCTGATATAAGCGGTGATTTTCCGGTACGTGGCGGCTTTAAACGTTTCTTACCGAATAATCGGATTAAATTTAGGAAGCCTATTTTTAATGAGCGTTTATTTGCTACGAGTTTCATCGTCCGTTATTGGGTTTATTTGAAGGGTTATAATTCCGTAATGCTTCCTAGGAAAGACGAGAAATTGATTTCCATGTTTGATGATGGAATGGGAATAATAGATGACCTAAGAGACTCTATGGAAATTCATCTAGACAATAAGAATATTAAAACCAGAATATTATATCATCCGATGAATTCCACTTTTTTTTCCATGTCCGAGGAAGCTAAATTTTTAAATAACCCCTCCACTGCCGGGCTGGATGTTTTTACATTGAAAGAGAAGATGCCAGAAATCAGTAGCGATAATTACTTGGATTATTATTGGGAAAAAGACGGGCATCATAATTCCAAGGGATATGGGGTTTTGGCACGTGCGGTGAAGGATGTCTTATTGGAAGAAAACCTAGTAAAGAAGAATAAAGAATGAAGAAGTTTACACCACTATCTATTATATACTTACTATTTTCCATTGCAGGGATAATTGTCCCTTGGTATTTTAATATTTCCCACGTAATGTTTGGCGATACGCCGTTTTCCTTTGCCCAGTTTTGGAAGGAAGGGACGGATTCATATCTCTCTAAATCATTGACTTGGGATTTTATTATCGGTGGCAGCCCGGTCATTATTTGGATGATGGTGGAGGCAAGAAAAATCGGGATGCGTTTTGCTTGGGTTTTCCTGATTTTAACCTTTATGGTTGCCTTTGCTTTTGCGGTGCCGTTATTTTTGTTTTGTAGGGAGTTGAAGTTGAGTAATAAGTAGTTGAATAAAGCATCCATCATGAAAAATAGAAAAGGGTTAATTGTTGTTATCGTCGGTCTTTTGGTGTATGGTTTTTTGATTAAGATTAGCTATGATAAATATTTGATTAAGGAAGTGAGTATGTTGGTACCTTTATTGGTGTCCTTTGTTTTTTTCGTAGTGTTTTCAATATTGACTTTTTTAAAAAGTAAGAAATCATTGAATTTTTTGACTCTATCTATTTCTGTTTTACTCTCCTTGGTTTTGTTGGAGTTTCTGTTGTCAAAAATGGGGAAATACCAAAACTATTTTGAACGGAATGGAGGAAAATATCGCTCCGTTTGGAAACCCGCTGATGCGGAGTCGCACTATCATATTTGGTCGCCAAATAATGATTTGCAGAGTGAGAGAATAGAATTTAATTATAAGAAAAGAACCAATTCGTTAGGTTTTGTTACGGATGAATATCCATTATCGAAAGACAGCAATGAGTTTAGGATAATTGTTCTTGGTGATTCATTTACCGAAGGTATAGGTGCACCTTTGGATTCGGTTTTTCCCAAGCAATTGGAAACCCTTTTGGGACAAGACATTCCGGGGCTTAGGGTGTTAAATGCCGGTGTTAGTGGTTCTGACCCGATTTTTAATTATCGAATTCTAAAAGATAAGTTGTTTAAATATGAACCGGATGTTTTAATTTTTATGCTCAATGATTCTGATACTAGAACGGATATTCCCATTCGAGGAGGATTTGAGCGTTTTTTGCCGGACGGAACCATAAAATTTAACAGCCCACCAATTAACGAAAATTTATACGCTACAAGTTTTTTAGCAAGGATGTACTATACCTTTTTGGGATACGAAAAAGATTTATTTCCCACCTCTCAAGAGAAGCGTTATTTGTTTTATTTGGAAAGTGTGAGGGTATTAAATGAGTTTCAGGACTCACTTAATTTGAATTTTAGGTCTAGGGGAATACCGAGTTATTTAATGTATCATCCGGTAGACTCAAATTTTAAATTCACGAAATTTGATGATGGATTTATTAAGGATTTGGAAAAATCAGGTTTGGAATTTTATCCTCTTAGATACAGGATGGGAGTCATAAATGAGGATAATTTGTACGACTATTACTGGCCGCTTGATCGCCATCATAATTCAAAAGGTTACGGGATTTTAGCTAAAGCCGTAAGGGATGTTCTCTTGGAGGAAGGTGTAGGCAATAAAAAAGACCTTTCGAACGAAGAATAGCTCGAAAGGTCTTTCATGAAAATGGAAGCGGAATTTATTCCACACTAATCCCCGCATCCCTTGCTACGCGCTTAATTTCATCGTCAAGGTTTTTAAGGTCGCGTTTTACTTCCTCGTTTGCCTCGATGGATTCCTCGTCCGTCATGTTTTTATCGGAGAATTCAGCCATTTTTTCCTCAAGCGCTTCTTTCTTTTCCTTTAGTTCATTGATGGTGTCCATGAACTCCTTGGAATCCTTTCCTAAATCCTTAGCCTTATCGGTTATGGAAGAAATTCCCCATTTTGTCCATGATGCCGTTGTACTTCCCGGCATCGAATTTTTCCTTTTCGGACTTAACCAATCCCCCAATGGCTTGCCCGATTTCCTTACCGGCTTTACCGATGGTTTGGAACGTATTTTTTGCTTGTGCTTGCTCTTCCGGGGTGCCCCAGAAACGATTGTAAACCAAGATTCCGAGAATCAGGACCAAAACTATCCCGATGATATTCTTCAACTTCATGATTGTCGATTTTTATTGAGAGTGATAACGATTGGAATCCCAAAAATAATGTTCTTTTCGATAGCAAATCCAACATCTGGCTTGTAATCCTGCTAATCCCTTTGATTTTCATGCTTGAAACCTCTGAATTCCCTACCTTCGCAGCGAAATTTTAAAAGGAACTTTTTGCCCGGAAAGGGCATTCCTTACAAAAAGGAAAATTAATAGCATAAAATGGATTACAAACCCAGGGAAATCGAGCGAAAATGGCGCCGCTATTGGGAAGACAATGAAGTTTACAAGGTAAGCAACGATAGCGATAAGCCGAAGTACTACGTATTGGACATGTTCCCCTACCCATCCGGTTCGGGATTACACGTAGGACACCCGCTCGGTTACATCGCGTCGGATATCTTCTCCAGGTACAAACGTTTGAAGGGTTTTAACGTCCTGCACCCCATGGGTTACGATGCCTTCGGTTTACCGGCGGAGCAATACGCCGTAACCATCGGTGTGCACCCCGCCGTTTCCACCAACGACAATATCGAGCGTTATCGCCAGCAATTGGATAATATCGGTTTCTCCTTCGATTGGAGCCGTGAGGTAAGGACCAGTGACCCGGAATATTACAAGTGGACACAGTGGATTTTCTTGCGCTTGTTCGAACATTATTATTGTAATGATGCCAAGAAGGCAAGACCCGTTTCCGAGTTGGAAGAGATATTTTCCAAGGAAGGAAATGCCCGTATCAATGCGGCTACCTCCCAAGAGGATACCTTTACGGCGGAGGATTGGAATTCCTATTCCAATGCCAAGAAGGACGAGGTTTTGATGAATTACCGCTTGGCTTACCGCAAGGTGCAGTACGTGAATTGGTGCGAAGCATTGGGGACGGTACTTGCCAATGATGAGGTTAAGGACGGTCTTTCCGAACGTGGAGGGCACCCCGTAGAGCGCCGCCCGATGTTGCAATGGTCCTTGAGAACCACCGCTTACGCGGAACGCTTGTTGACGGGTTTGGATCAAGTGGATTGGTCGGATGCATTGAAAACCCAACAAAAGAATTGGATCGGGAAATCCGTTGGAGCGCAGGCTTTCTTTGAAATCGTAGGATTTGACGAGACGGTTGAAATCTTTACCACACGCCCCGATACCATTTTTGGTGCTACATATATGGTACTTGCCCCGGAGCACGACTTGGTGGCAAAAATTACCACGGAGGCACAACGCAAAAAAGTAGAGGATTACTTGGCGTACGCGGGTGCACGTTCCGAAGTGGAGCGTATGTCCGACGTCAAGAAAGTAACCGGTGAATTTACCGGTGCATACGCCATTAATCCATTAACGGAGGAGCATATCCCCATCTGGATTGGCGATTACGTATTGAAGGATTACGGTTCCGGTGCCATCATGGCGGTTCCTTCGGATGATGACCGCGATAAGGCTTTCGCGGAGCATTTCGGTTTGCCGATCATTGACGTGGTTGATAAATCCGATTATCCCGGTGCTACCTTGAGTGATAAATTGGGTAAGATGATCAATTCCGGTTTCGTTACCGGGATGGAGGTGCCTGATGCCATCAAGGCGGTAATCGATGAATTAGAGAAACGAGGAATCGGTCAAAAACAAATCAACTACAAGTTGAGGGACGCTAATTTCTCGCGCCAGCGCTATTGGGGAGAACCCTTCCCGATAACCTTCGACGAGGAAGGCGTAAGCCATGCCGTTCCCGATGATAAATTACCGGTCATTCTTCCTGAATTGGATGATTTCAAACCTACTTCCGACGGTAAGGCGCCCTTGGGCAAATTAACCGAATGGATGAATTCCCCGGAGGGTATCCGTGAAATCGACACCATGCCGGGCTTTGCCGGTTCTTCTTGGTATTTCTTGCGTTATATGGATCCCGATAATGAGGATGCATTCGCTTCCAAGGAGGCTTTGGCGTATTGGCAGGATGTTGATTTGTATATCGGAGGTGCGGAGCACGCCGTCGGGCACTTGTTGTACTCCCGTACTTGGCATAAATTCTTGTACGACTTGGGTTATGTGCCTACCGAGGAGCCTTTCAAGAAATTGGTGAATCAGGGCATGATAGGTGGGCGTTCCAGCTTCGTGTACCGTGCCAACGAAAAGTTCGCGGAGGAGTGGTTGTACAAGTACTTGCGTTCCCATAGCCAGACCTTTGAGCGTAACGTAATCCTAGGGGAAGGCGAGAATGCCTTCGAGGCGGATTTCGCTTGTTCGCACAATAAGATTGCCATTGAGTTGAAGGCGATGCACCGCTTGGAGCGTTATGATCATGAGCATCAAGCGCAGTTCGAAAAGGCGGGTTATAACTTCTTGCCGATTTCCACGGAAGAGGTCTTCGCGCATTATCATGAGCCGGATTATATCTTGGATAAAATCCGCCGCGCGATTGATGGCGAACGTATTGATTTGAACCGCAACGTGCGTGATACGGCATTGTTCGTTTCCAAGGACATGATTGAGGATCGTTCCTCCGTAACCAAATTGCACGTTGACGTAAATATCGTTCGTAATGATATTTTGGATCGCTATGCTTTCGAGAAATCAAGAACGGATTTTGCCCGTGCGGTATACGTATTGAACGAGGAAGGCGAATACTATTGCGGACATGCTTTCGAGAAGATGTCCAAGCGTTACTACAACGTGGTAAACCCGGATGATATGGTGGAACAGTACGGTGCGGATTGCTTCCGCATGTACGAAATGTTCCTAGGTCCTATCGAGCAAGGAAAACCTTGGGACACCAACGGTATTTCCGGTGTTCAGGGCTTCATCAAGAAATATTGGTCCTTGTTCTACCAAGACGGTGCCTGGGCGGTGACCGATGAGGAACCGACCAAGGACGAGTTGAAGGTGTTGCACAATGCCATCAAGAGCGTGAACCGTGATATCGAGCGTTTCAGCTTCAATACTTGCGTGAGTGAGTTTATGAAGTGTACCAATGAATTGCGTAAGATGAAAAGCCGTAAGGCTGCCATCCTAAAGGAATTGGTGGTTTTGATGGCACCTTTCGCACCCCACATGTCCGAGGAATTGTGGCATGCCTTGGGAGAAACGGGAACGGTAAACGAGGCTTCCTACCCGGTCCATAACGAGGACTACTTGAAGGAGGATTCCGTGACCTACCCGATTTCCATCAACGGTAAAAAACGCGCCACCTACGATTTCCCTGCGGATGCATCCAAAGCGGATATCGAAGCGGCGGTTACCGGCATTGACGCTATCCAAAAATACTTAGATGGTAAAACGGTGCGGAAGATTATCGTTGTGCCGGGGAGGATGGTGAATGTTGTTGTGGGGTAACCCCAACTATATTTTAAATTAAAACTCCCCCGCTGACTTTGGTTTGGCGGGGGAGTTTTAATGTGTGTTATTTTATTCCTTTTACTTTACCTGTAAAAATTTGAAGGTTGTTTATTAATTTACTTTGAGCATCTGTGTTTGAAGTGTCACCCTCGGTTTCTCCTGAAGAACTTTCGGATGAGTTTTCGGTGTCGGATGATTCTGAATTATTTTCATCTCCTGTAGATTCGGTAGGGAAAAGAATTAATTTATCATCATCCCTTTTTCCTAAAAAAGAGAAAGAAACACTTACAAAGTATCCCGGTTTCCATTTTCGAATAGTCTGTAGGTTCTCGGTAGCATTTGAGGGTAATTCTACATCCTCATCAAAGTAAATTTGGGATGGTTCCTTAACCCAAGTATTAGAAAGTCCTGCAGATAGAGTGAATCTATCTTTTTTACCAAATAATACTCCAGCCCCAATAAGTATAGAAATATCTCTTTGTGTATTAAGACCTACACCAATACTACCTGTTGGTGTTATTGCTCCCATCCTTTTGTACAAATGAATCATTGCCATAGCACCAAAATGAGGGTTGATGGTGTCTTCCAATATTTTGTTTACTAATTCTCCGTTTTCATTTTTTTGAACGAGGTTATATTTATTTGAACCAGTGGATGAATAGAAAATCCCTAGTCCACCGTCAACTTTAAATCCTCCTTTCAAGGGGAAAGATATAGTCTGGCTTATTTTTTCACTATCCTTTACATCTTTTTTGTTTGGGGATTGTGTGAGTGTTAATTCGATAAAATCATTGTCTTCAATATTTAATATTGGGTAGTGTACTCTAAATTTTGTATTTAATAATTTGTCAATTTTGCTTTGAGTTTCAAGTACGAATTGACTGAAAGACTTTTTTGATTTACTGTGTGATTTAAAAAATGCATCGTATTCGGAAGTAGTTATAGATTCAGAGCTTAAGTAATCTTTATGTAATTTGTTTAAATCTTCTCCGTATTTATTTGTGATCTCTTTTTTTAGTTCTGTGATTTTAGCTTTAAAAATTTCTTCAGGATAACACTCATTCTCCTCTTTCATGTTTTCAATGAAAGTGTCGATTTGTTTTGAAAGTCCAATTATTGATGCAGCGTGTTCGATATATTTGACCTTATTAGCATCAATATCTTTTAATGAGCTGTTAGTGAAACTAATATTTGAAGTAAATACACTTAAAAGATCAGGGACTTCTGTAGGGTATGATTTAAATTCCTGGGAAATGTTTAAGTTATATCCGATGGTATTAAAATCCGTTACTACGATTAATATTCCTTCGGTGTTTTTTCCTTTCGGAATTTTTATGGTGTTTCCTTTTTTTATCCCGCAATAGGAGACCTCTATCTTATCTAGTCCTTTATATGTGGAGTCATCTGAAGAAATAGAGGTGTTTAAGATTTTAGGGTCTAATTTTGGAGAAATAGATACACCTTCTAGAGAGGATGAGTTTTCTTCTTTTTCTGGAGGAGAACTTGTTTGATCCTTGTTTATTGTTGGCTCAGGTTTTTTTATCCCTGTTAGAACAGTATAACTTTCATTACTTTTTGTAGTTAGCTTTATTTTTAGTTTGTCATTCTCCTTTAAATAATTCTGAACTGGTGGATTCCATTTGATTGATGAACTCTTAGAGGTTAGTTGCCCGGTTTGGAGTGATTCTTCATTTTTTTGAATAGTAAAGCTTAAAGGAGGGGCAATGCTTTCAAGTAGAAAATCAATACCTGTTTCAAAACCTCCCTTCTTTGAAATGCTGATAGAGGGCTTGTTGCGGTCTTTGAAATCTACCTTGAATTGGATCGTTTCGCTTTGGCAGAAAACCAATGCGGGTATTGAGATTAATAAGATAATGAAATTGAGTTTCATGATGTTTTTTATTTTAGAATGAGATTTGAAATGATTCTAGATGAGTAGATGGATTTGCATAGGTGAATTTTGAATCTTTAGCAATTACCATCCCTATTATGGATTTATTGTTATCAAGTATTAATGTTCCTGATTCACCACTTTCTACCCAATTTCCTTGGGTGGTTGGAGTTTGCGGAATAAATCGAGCTAAACTTTGGAAATAGAACTCTTGTCCATTCTTTTTTATCCGTTTAGAGCAATATCCTTTGAAAAGACCTTTTGTATGGGTGTTTTCTATGGAATATTTTAGCTTTGAATAGCTAATTTTGAATTTATCTATAGAGGATAAATATTGAAGACCGAGTGGACCATCCAATGTTTTTGTCTTGCATTTAATTGGGATAGATAAATTAGGGGAAGGAGTGATTATAGAAAGATCGAATCCTAAGCCAAGATATATTCGACTAATTACGCCCAGAATAAATCGACTACCTGTTTTATCTTCTGCCCAGACGAATTTGCCTGTTGCATTTTTTATTCCTGTCTGTTTGTCATGGAATAAATGAGCTACGGAAATAAAAGCTTCACTTTCATTAATCCGGTCATGAACTGCTGCGCCAAGTCTAGCATGATCAGTTGACTTTTCGGATGGGAAAATTTTCATCCCTGCATATACTTCATTCATTAGGATAAAAATTTCGTCTGTTCTTCGTCCTTTAGTAGAACTATCATGTCGTAGTTCAAAGCGAATTTTTCAAGATTTAAAATTTCATCTTTCTTATCTTCACTTTCTACCTTGATGATGATTTCACCTTTAGAGG
>JAHDDF010000558.1 GCA_020629475.1 Saprospiraceae bacterium | reverse complement strand
CTCTTTTTCCTTTATCACTTCAAGCGGTCGGATATCGAACGCCATAACATACGGTAAACCCAAGTGCCCGGAGGAGGCAATCAAATCCGCACAATAGACAAAAGTTTTCTCACCGGCAGTAATAATGGGCATCATCATCGAATCCGTATGCCCATATAAAAGCCTTAAACGAATTCCATCAAACCATTCAATTTCATTCTTATCACCAAACTCAATGAAGTTGAGTATGCCCATATCGAGGAGGGGAACAAAATTTTCTTTTAAAAAGGAAGCCTTTTCCCTTGGATTAGGGCTTAGTGCCCAGTCATAATGCGGCTTATTGCTCCAATAAGAGGCATTAGGGAAAGTAGGTACGGGATTTCCCGTTTCATTTAATTCCAAAGCACCTCCAACGTGGTCAAAATGAAGGTGGGTCAAAAGAACATCCGTTATATCCTCCTTGGAACAGCCAAGGTTTTCCAAGGAGCCCAAAAGCGTTTCTTCCCCATGCGGTAAAAAATGAGAACGGAATTTTTCTCCCTGCTTATTCCCGATTCCGGTATCAATAAGAATATTACGCGCCCCCGTTCGCACCAAAAGACAACGAGCAGCCCAGGTACACATATTATTCTCGTCGGGTGGGTTTATCTTCTCCCACATCCGCTTCGGGACAACCCCGAACATCGCACCGCCATCTAATTTGAAATAGCCCGTAAGAACGGGATCAATCCGGATCATAAGTGAAGACGATCCTTCCTTTCCAATAAGACTTCATCCGTTTCCTCTCTTTCGGGATCCGGGACACAACAATCAACCGGACAAACCGCCGCGCACTGAGGCTCTTCGTGAAAGCCCTTGCATTCCGTACACTTATCAGGAACGATGAAATAATAATCTTCGGAAACAGGAGCCTGTTCCGCATCGGCGTCCACTTCAATGCCGCCCTCTAAAACATACGGACCACTCACACCGGTCCCTTCGGAGACCGCCCATTCTACCCCACCTTCATAAATGGCGTTATTAGGGCACTCGGGTTCACAAGCCCCGCAATTGATGCATTCATCCGTAATCATGATTGCCATTGGAAAAAATTCTTTTGATTTCTACTAATCTAAAAACAAAAATACGGAATTAATGTTCCCTATTCGTCCGTGGAAATTAAAAATATACTCGATAGCGGTATTACAAGGGTAAAATCCTAGGAAAGACACCTAAAATCCACGGTAATGGATATGGCTAATGTTTTTTGTTTGTTTATAGTTTAGGAAGAGGGCTGCCCCGTTGGGGTGGTCCTTTTTTATGAAGAGAAAAAAAATCGGCTCATGGAGAATTCCATGAGCCGACCCATCCGCTTGGACTCGGTAAGGTTATCTACCCCTACTTCCTCCCGCAAGATTTGGAGCGGTTTTGCCGTTTTTTCGATCAGTTTCTCTCTGTTTGCCCTTGTTAATCTTAGGAAGGAGAACCTTCAAAAAAGATCCGGAATCAAAACGTACGCTCTTACCTCTAGCATCAGCTCTTTTCATAGCGATGGCGGTTTATGGTTTGAAAAAAGGTTGGTTGAAGTCGCCCTTTGGAGTCCTCGAATTGCCTAAAAACATCCAAGTATAGCCAAAATTTTTGACTCCACAAATATTATCAAGCACCGCATTAAAAACTCGACAAATAGAAATCTATTGTGGCACCCCTTCCATTTTAAGGGAAAACACAAGCTCTCGTATTACAGAATACACCTATATAAACTTAACAATCAACTACTTAAGCACTTAACCCATATCCTGTTAAAATCAGGAAAAAAGCCTTATGCAATTTTCTTCCCTATGACGAAAATCACACTTTTCAGGAAATAACCATTTTCTTTATTTCCTTACTGTTTCAGGAGATTCCGTAATTTCGCGATTGCCTAATAGAATAGATAAAACCATGACGAAAACAGAGTTGGAAAAGAACATGAACGAGGACGCCATGAAATTGGCGATTTCTAAAATGAAACGCACCCTGGACCGCGTCTATAAGGGTGGAGGCGAAAAAAGACTGGAGAAACTTCGGGCAAAAGGAAAAATGACAGCAAGGGAAAGGATTGACTATCTCATAGATGACGGTTCATCATTCCTTGAAGTAGGTGCCTTTGCCGGAGAAGGCATGTATAAGGAGTACGGCGGATGTCCTAGCGGAGGTGTGGTCTGCGGTATCGGTTACGTTTCCGGTAGACAATGCATGATTGTAGCCAATGATGCTTCCGTAAAGGCAGGTGCTTGGTTCCCCATAACCGGAAAGAAAAATCTCAGGGCGCAGGAAATTGCCATGGAAAATAGGCTTCCTACCATTTACTTGGTGGATAGTGCCGGTGTTTTCTTGCCTATGCAAGACGAGATTTTC
>JAHDDF010000557.1 GCA_020629475.1 Saprospiraceae bacterium | reverse complement strand
ACGTGGATGCCCACCAAAACATCAAGGACCTAGGGGAAAAGCTGCGCAATCTTGCAGAGGAACATGATGAAATCGAGGCACTTAAAATCTACCGCATTTATCGGGACGTTCGTTTCTCCAAGGACAAATCGCCATACAAGAATTCCTTATCGGGGCATATGGTACGCGCTACCAAACTAAGGCGCGGAGGGATGTATTTCCACGTTGAACCCGGCAATTCTTTCGTGGGTGGTGGTTTTTGGAATCCCAATTCCCCGGATTTAAAAAGGATTCGTGAGGAGATTGCGGCAAGCCCAGATGAGTTAAGAAAAATCATAAACGACCCTGAATTCAAGAAATATTTCGGTACCCTTCAAGGCGACCAAGTAAAAACGGCACCTAAGGGTTACAAGAAGGATCATCCTGCCATTGATTTACTCCGATACAAACAATTCCTACTTGGGAGAAACTTCTCGGACAAGGAGGTGAAAGCCGAGAATTTCGCGGAGGAAGTGGACAAGACCTTTAGAGCCATGCGTCCCTTCTTTGACTATATGTCCGATGTTCTGACTACGGATAGTAATGGGCAACCTTTGTTTTAGATTGCTAGATCTTTCGATAATTAGATTTTTAGACTAGAGGCACTTAGTCTAAGAGCATCCAATAATACTTTTTCATCCATGAATGCTAAGGAAATATTATCCGCTTCGTTTACGCTTCCATGCGGGACGGAAATCCCTAATCGTTTCATTAAATCCGCAATGAGCGAGAACAATGCCGACCGGGGCGGGAAAATCTCGGGACGCTTGTTGAAATTATACGAGACTTGGGGTGAAGGCGGAACGGGCATACTCATTTCAGGGAATGTTATGACGGATTCCCGCGCCTTGAATGAGAAAAGGAATATCGTGGTGGAGGATGAGTCGGACTTGGAAGGCTTACGCAAAATGGGAGAGCTTGCCCAAGCACATGGTTCCCATTTGTGGATGCAGATCAACCATCCGGGAAGGCAGGCACCGAATTGGAACAAGGAAACCGTTAGTGCCTCGGATGTACAGCTTCCGATGAAAAAGATGTTCGATAAACCACGTCCCATGACGGATGAGGAAGTCATGGACCAAATCGAACGCTACGGGAATACTGCCGCGATTGCCAAGAAAGCGGGTTGGAAAGGCGTACAAATTCACGGTGCGCACGGATATTTGGTTTCGCAATTCCTTTCCCCCATTACCAATAAAAGAACTGACCGTTGGGGCGGCTCCTTGGAAAACCGAGCTCGTTTTCCCTTGGAAATTTACAGGAACATGAGAGCTAAGGTAGGACCGGATTTTCCCATCGGTATAAAAATAAACTCCGCAGATTTCCAACGAGGTGGATTCACGGAAGAAGAATCCTTGGAGGTCATTGACTTGCTTTCCGCAGAAGGGATTGACATGATTGAGGTATCCGGTGGAACCTACGAGCGTGCCGCCATGATGGGTAGCACTAAAAAGAAAAGTACCCAAGAGCGTGAGGCTTACTTCGCGGATTTTATCGTGAAGGCGAGAAAGCGCACCTCTAAACCACTTCTTCTTACAGGCGGTTTCCGGACTTTCGATACCATGGCACAAGCAGTAGCCAACGATGAATTGGATTTTGTGGGCATGGCTAGACCATACGCGGTTTATCCGCATTTGGTGAAGGAGTTCCTTGAGGGCAAAAGAACGGAAGCCAATATTCCTGCCGCTAAAACGGGTTTGAAATTCATTGATAAAATGGGTTTCCTTGAGATCGTTTACTTCGCTGAGCAAATGAAATTGATTGGTTTGGGTAAGCCTACGGATCCAAGTATTAGTGCTTGGAAATTGTTGTTTAGGTATGTGAGGAAGTCGATGTGATTTTTTTTCGACGCAGTCGGGAGACTGCGCCGATCGTTGTGTACGTGGTCGAAAGACCACGTATTGGGGAAAGACCGCGTACGGGGGAAAGACCACGTACGGGGAAGGATTAATTATTATTTAAATGAATAAATACGAAAAGAAAATAGAGGTCCGCTGGGCGGATTGTGATTCAAACGGGCACGTGAGGCATTCCGCGTATTATGATTATGGAGCGCATGCCAGAATCCGGTATTTCGAGGAAATCGGGTTCGGGGCTTTAGAGCGTAAGGAGGCTCAAATGGGGCCGATAATTTTCAAGGAGGAATGTACTTTCTTGAGGGAATTACGGCAGTCCGATAATGTGGTGATAAATATCCTAAAAGGTGAAATGCGGGAAGATGCTTCCAGGTGGACCCTCCATCATGAACTGTTCAATGGTGAAGGAGAAAAATGCGCGCACATTAGCTTAAGGGGTGCGTGGTTGGAGCTCGAAAAAAGAAAATTAACCGTTCCTCCTTCCGAAC
>JAHDDF010000556.1 GCA_020629475.1 Saprospiraceae bacterium | reverse complement strand
GTCCACAAACGACCCTTGAAGTCCTAGGAAAATTACGTCCCGCTTTCAAGAAGGCGGAGAACGGCGGAACGGTTACCGCAGGTAACGCTTCCGGTTTAAACGACGGAGCGGCAGCAACCATCATCGCCTCCGGAGAAGCTGTTGACAAATACGGTTTGAAACCATTGGCAAGAATCGTTTCCTCAGCCGTTACGGGCGTAGAACCAAGGATAATGGGTATCGGTCCGGTCAGCGCATCCAATAAGGCATTGGCGAAAGCCGGCTTAACGCTGGACGACATGGATGTCATAGAATTGAATGAAGCCTTCGCTTCCCAATCCTTGGCTTGCATCCGCGAGTGGGGACTAGCCGATGATGACCCAAGAATCAACCCGAATGGTGGTGCCATCGCTATCGGTCACCCGCTTGGAATGACCGGAACGCGCATCATGCTTTCCGCAGCTATCGAACTACAAAAACAGCAAAAACGCTACGCCCTAGTTACCATGTGTATCGGTGTGGGGCAAGGGTATGCTACTGTTATTGAGAGATGTTGATTATAGATATTTAGACAATTAGACTACTAGATTATTAGAGAAAAAGTACAACTCTTATTATCTAATGGTCTAAAAATCTAACCATCTAAAAATCCAAAAATAAAAAACCATGTCAACCATACTTCCCAACTACCTTCTTGGACAATGGAAGAACCACAACGGGGACAACGAGATTCCCCAATACGATGCCGTTACCGGTGATTTGATTTCCGTGGCGGGATCAGGTGGTGTCAATTTCGCGGAGATGATGGACTATGCCCGAAAGGTGGGTAATGCCAATTTGCGTAAAATGACCTTCCATGAGCGAGGTTTGATGATTAAGAAACTCGCCTTGCACCTGCATGCCAAGCGTAAGGAATATTATGCTCTTTCCTATAGAACGGGTGCTACAAAAGTGGATTCTTGGATTGACATCGAGGGAGGAATCGGTAATCTTTTTGCCAATGCTTCCTTGAGAAAGAAATTTACCAATAAGCCTTTCCACGTTGAAGGAGAACACGCACCGCTTTCCAAGGAAGGGACATTTATCGGGCAGCATATTTTGGTACCGAGGAGAGGCGTAGCCGTTCATATCAACGCCTTCAATTTCCCGATTTGGGGTATGTTGGAAAAAACGGCGGTAAATTGGTTAGCGGGTATGCCTGCGATAGTCAAGGCGGCGGAATCCACTTCCTTTTTGACTCAAGCTATGGTTAAGGACATCATTGATTCAGGGATCTTACCTGAAGGAGCGCTTCAATTGGTAAACGGTTCCGGTATCGGAATCATCGAGCCTTTGACCTCCCAAGACGTTTGCACCTTTACCGGTTCCGCTTCCACGGGTAGAATGTTGAAAGCGCATCCGAATATTATCAATAATGCCGTACCGTTTAATATGGAGGCGGATTCCTTGAACGCCTCCGTTCTTGGAGAGGATGCCGTTCCGGGAACGGAAGAATTCGACTTATTTATCAAGGAGGTTCATCGGGAGATGACGGTAAAATCCGGGCAGAAATGTACGGCTATCCGTCGTATCATCGTCCCTGAAAATTTGATAGAAGACGTACAAATCGCGCTTGGAAAACGCTTGGAAAGAACCGCTATCGGTTCTCCTACGGAGAAGGAAACTCGTATGGGTGCCTTGGTTTCCAGAGAGCAAGTTGCCGAGGTAGACAAGCAGGTAAAGCGTCTAGCCGAACAGCAGGAAATCGTATTCGGTGAAATCGGAAAGAAATGGGACTTGATCGGTGCCGATTGGGACAAAGGTTGTTTCTACTCCCCCATCCTATTCCGCAACGATAAGCCCTTCGAAAATACGGCGGTACACGACATCGAGGCATTCGGTCCGGTGAGTACCATCATGCCATACAAAACCATTGATGAAGCCATTGAATTGGTACACATGGGTAAAGGTTCCTTGGTTTGCTCCATTGCTACTTACAATGATGATATAGCTAGGGATTTTGTAGTAGGTGCCGCTTCGCACCACGGTAGGATTTTGGTCTTGAACCGCGAATCCGCCAAGGAAAGTACCGGACACGGTTCACCGATGCCTTTGTTGGTACACGGTGGTCCCGGACGTGCCGGTGGCGGTGAGGAAATGGGTGGTTTACGTGGTGTAAAACACTACTTGCAACGTTGTGCCGTTCAAGGAACACCTACTAGCATTACCAATATTACCGGCGTATTCCAACCCGGTGCCAAGTACAAAGAAACGCGGATTCACCCCTTCTTACTTCATTTTGAAGAAATGGAGGTCGGACAAACCGTATTCACCCATAAGCATACCGTTACGGAAACGGATATCGTAAATTTCGCCAATGTTTCGGGTGATAATTTCTACGTGCAC
>JAHDDF010000064.1 GCA_020629475.1 Saprospiraceae bacterium | reverse complement strand
CCCCGAAATTGCTGCCGATTTTTAATTTCCCCTTGGAAAAAATCATGACATCATCGTTCAAGATGATTCTATCCTTGCATTGAATACTTCCCTTTTCCCTGATATAAAATCCGCATCGTTTTCCAATCATGGAAGGTTTGGGGCACTTGAATTTCCCCAAGTACCAAAGCCTTAGAAAAAAGAAACGGAGTACCGCGTTTACCTTGTAAAAGAAACCTTTGTAGATAACCCTCATACCTTACTAAGTTGGAGGGTTTCCTTGAGGAATTCAACCACTTTGGGACCATAAAACAATTCAGCGGTCTTTTCCCCTGCTGAAATCAATTGATTTTGGTAAGCTTCATCATCCGCAATTTTATCCAATCCCTGAATGATATCCGCCTCGGATTGTGTTTCCACGATTTCCGCGCATCCGTTTTCCTTGAGGAAATCATTCAAGAAGGAAAAAGAAGGCGAATGGGCAAAAATGGGTTTTCCGGCAAGGAGGAAAGGGATGGTTCTAGTCGGAAAAATGGTTTTGTATTCCACCTCGCCGTAACCGCCGGCAAAACCGTGTGTCAAGACGAAAATATCGTATTCTTGAAGTCGTTTATGGACATCATCCGGATTAATATATCCTTCATAAATGATGGCGTTGGTATCCACTCCTCTATTCCTTAGCAGGAGTGGTGGCACATGGGTAAACAAGCTTAGGCTATATTTATCGTTATCCTTAATCGCGTTTACCAAACGGCGGGTAGCATCCAAGTTGGATTCATTAAAATTGCCGATTGCCACCAGTTTATATTGCTTTTTTCCTGCCCCCGGAATCCCTGTTTTGATAGATTGATCCGGATATTCATTGAAGGTATGAACGAGGGGCACGAATTTTCCGAGACCGTATTTTTCCTCGTAGAATTTTTCCATGCCCTTACTCATCACGAAAACGTATTCCGAAGCCTTGAAAATCTCCTCTTGGATTTTAGGGGCATCCGGATTTTTGATGGCTACGTTTTCAACGTAAGTGTTATGGAAATAAGAGCTAAATCGGACACCTTCCTTCTTAGCCGCCAAACAAGCCGCACGGCAGTAGGGTGCATTGGGGTATACCCCGATAACGTAGTCTATTTTCTTTTCCCTGATAATCTTGGTCAAGGTTTTTACCAAGCCGGAAAACCGGGCTTTCCCGAACCATTCGAAGAAGCGTTGACCTCTTCCGTTAAGGGACATTTCACTGAGAAAATATTGGAATTCGGGTCCATTTTGCGGTCGCGCGGGTAAATCCTCCATTTGCATCCGTCTGCTCCCAAAGACATACAACTCATCCTTGCCGAAATTCCGCGCTAGATTTTCGACGATGATGCTTGATCCGCCCTTGTAGGGAAGGATGCTCCAACTTACCAGAAGGATTTTCACGGATAATTCTTTGTATTTAAGCTTTAACCAAGCGTTTTTCCCAACTCTCGGCTATTTCCTCAAAGACGGTTTGAAGGTTTTTGGTAATGTCCCAACCCGGATAATGCGCTTTCATTTTCGATAAATCAGAGATATAGCAAATATGATCACCGATGCGGTTGGTTTCGCTGTATTTGTAGCGCATGGCTTTACCGGAAATTCCTTCAATCCGTTTGAATGCCTCTAAGATGGATGTGGAATTATCTCTTCCACCACCTATGTTGTAAACCTCTCCCACCCTAGGAGTCTCAAAGAAATGATGGATGAATCTAGCTACATCATAAGAGTGGATATTATCCCGGACTTGCTTGCCTTTGTACCCGAAAATGGTGTACTCATCCTCTACCAAATTCACCTTGATCAAATAGCTTAAAAACCCATGAAGCTCTACCCCGGAATGATTGGGGCCTGTCAAACAGCCACCCCTTAAAGCACAAGTTGGCATATTGAAATAACGACCGTATTCCTGTACCATAATATCCGCCGCTACCTTGGACGCACCGAATAAGGAATGTTTGGATTGATCAATGGGAAATTCCTCGGTAATACCGTCGAAATATTTCGCATCCGCGAAATCGTAACGGTCATCATTTTCCGATAAATTAAGCGTATTGGGGCGATCACCGTACACCTTGTTCGTACTCATATGAGCGAAGGGGGATTCCGCGCAAAAACGCCTTGCCGCTTCAAGAAGATTAAGCGTTCCTACCGCATTGACATCGAAATCATCAAAAGGGCGACTCGCCGCTAAATCATGGCTGGGTTGTGCCGCCGTATGGCAGATGTAATCCGGGCGTTCCTTTTCGAACAAGTCCAAAACATCCTGCCGATTACGGATATCCAACTCCACGTGCCTGAAGTTTTGGCACTCCGCATCCAAACGCGACTGTGCCCAACGGGTATCCCCTTTCGGACCAAAGAAATCAGCCCGCATGTTATTATCAATCCCTAGGATTTCCCAACCCATCTTATCGAAGTAACGGACTACTTCCGAACCTATCAATCCGGATGAACCGGTAACGAGTAGTTTTTTCATTCCTTTTAGATTTGGAGATTTCTAGACTACTAGATACTTAGATTAATTCATACTACTTCATCTAAATATCTAGCAGTCTAAAAATCTAATATCTCCCTATTACATCCTCAACCAATCCGCCGGAATTAAATCCGAGGTATCGATAGAGGTATCATTGAACCAGCGCTTAGGCGCGATTACGATTTTATCCTTGTTTTCATTCAACCACACCGCCCACCAGGCGAAGGAGCTATTGGGAATGATATAATTTTTGCAAGCCTTCATCAACTGCATATAATTGCCGAAACGTTCCCCTTTGTGATCATGTCCGACCACTTGGATAGGCGCGTCGAATTTGATGTTTTCACGGCACCATTCCACATCATCGGAAAAGATGAAGAAGTGGGGATTTTCCACGTTTTCCAACATGTAATCAGCTCCTCGGAGGAAGTAATCCAAGTTTGTGGTATTGAGATTATCCACCTTCAAAAAATCCGTACGGCGAACGTTTAGGCAAACGGAATTCGAGGACCGAATATCATCCAATAACCCTTTGGAATAATCCAAAATGCCTTGCTTGAAAGAGAAGGCTTCACGTACTTGCCCTTCAATTCCGTCAAAGTACTTATAGCTTTGAAACCAACCTTCGTACAAGGAATTATCCTTGGCGTTTTTGACCAAGGAGGCGTCATATTTGAATTGCTTTTCCTTGACGTGGTTTTTACCTTTCTCCGCTTTCCTTCGCATCCATTTATTGACCAAGGAGGACTTGGGTTTATAGACTGTCCGCAATAAATCCGGTGAAACGGCGAAACGTTCCTCCACTTTAAAAATGGGAAGGTCAAAATCCCTAGGGACGATATCCTTACGGCTGCGATCCAAAAGTGCGGTCAAGTCCAAATCCATATCCGTTCCCACTACGGACGCTAATTTCATCCCTAGTGCATATTGGAACATTTGGTTGCCCATTCCACCCTTGAGCCGTACGGTTATCATTTATCTTTCAATTAGTGTTCCCGCATGATTTTTTATGCCTTGGATAATCCCGGCATCCACGGATTGATGAACGGCAAGCACATCAATATCCATTCGGAACAATTGATAATCCTTTTCCAAAAACTTGAAAGAAGCCTCCTTATCATCCTCTGAAAGATGATGAAATTCATACATGATGAACTTCGGTTGGAACTGCTCCAAGTCCAATTGGGAAAGGATATTCCAATCATATCCTTCCGTATCAATATGAAGGACGGAAATATGTTGAACATCATTCCGATTCAGTAGTGTTTTCAGACTTATTCCTTCCAATTCAGTGCTTCGGATGAAGGGTTCCAAGGCACCATCAAAATGCTTAAGGATATGTTCCTTGTCAAAAGAGCCTAATTGATTGAACCAATAGGGTAAATCCTTTAGTTTCTCCTTGGCACTTTCATCCACCCAATAGAAAGGCATATTCTTACCCTCGTTGATGGCGACCTGTTCAAAAATGAAGCGGGAAGTATTGTTACCGTAATTGCTTTTTAACTGCTCAAAACTGTAGGAAACGGGTTCTACGAAAAGTGCTTTCCAAGATGGGTTTTGCTCCAATAAAGGGAAAAAAGGATCCCCGGTTTTTCCATCGTTGGAACCGATTTGTACCAGGAATGCGGATTCGTTTTTCAATACCTCATTCATCCAATACGCCGGATATTGCTTGTCCTTCAGAAATGGCTTCTTGAACCATTTCCGTTTTAATCTTGCCAATTGTACCCTGATACTAGCCATGTTTCCGCGTTGTTTTCCAATGGTGGTACAATTGCATATCGAACTTGTTGTAGGATTGCATTAATTCGGACTCTTTTTCCGTGTAGGAAGTATAAGTCGCCTTACGTTCATGCGCCATTGCCTTGAAAGAAATACCATGTTTCTTCAAGAAAACAGGCACCTCATCCGAAAAGGATTCAAAGGCAAGGACATCCTTGAAATGAGATAGATTCTCCTTGGCGATTTCAAGCATAATCGGGCTTCCTTTTTCATAGGTTTTGCTTGAATAGTATTGACAAGCCATATCATTTACCGCCCAGCATTTTTTGAGAAAACACTCCAATCCTTTTTCCGCGAAATTGCGGTAGGGTGTTCCCTTCGGGTTCCTTAGTACCATTTGGTATTGCGACCAAACACGAGCCACCGGATGTCGCATAATGGTAACGTAATCATATTCCGCCGGCGGGCAATGCTTGGAAACCGGACGATGAACGGTGGAACTTAGAATATTTTCCGTTTTTCCGTCCAACATTTTATGTAAGGAAGTACCTCCGGTTTTAGGTACGTGAATGAAGTTGATTTTATCCTTCGGGAAACGGTAATCGGGATCGTGGAAACCATTCAATTGATATACATAACGTACAGCATGATCCGTATTAAGGATAGCATCCCAACCCGTGAGAGCGGTTTTTACGATGCCTCGTTTAGAGCGAGCCAAGCTTGTTTTTAAGCCGCCCATTACCCTTTACTTTTTTGAGAGATACCGACTTGATCCACTCCTTCAAATCCGGGTGCTTTCATGACCAAAATCCCGTCCCAGCTATAGGATTGGGAAGGTGAGGCACTTGCCACCAAATGGAAGCCATATTCCTCCTCTAATACCTTTCTACAATCACTATGTAATTCATCCGAGTGGGTAGAAATAAAGGCATAACCTACCCTATTTTCCGAAAGGATTCGTTTTGCGCCGTGAAGCATTTTTAATTCAAAACCTTGGATATCGGAATGAAGGATATCCAAGAATTCGATATTATTTCGTTTGCATATTTCATCAACGGTGATGGTATTATGTTCTTGGTTAACGACATCCGAAATACCGTGATGCATGAAGTTGCCGGAATGACCGTTCATCCGGAAATTCATAATACCGTAATTGAGATTACTACGGTCGGGTTCCACCATAAAGCAATCCGCTTTAGGATGGATTTTTTTAAACCAAAGAGAATAGAAGGACCAATAAGACCCTAGTTCCAACATGGTCCGTTTCTTTCCTTTCTCTAAGGATTCCAAGACCTGATCGAATACCTTTTCTTCTTGGGGTTCGTGGACGCCCTCGTTTTGGCGAAGCATTTCCAACATGGGATAATGGTAATAACTCAAGGGGTCAACCTTGATCCCGTTGTGCATGGTAAGAAAACCATCCTTGATTTTTCCGGCATCCTGTACCCTAGGAATCGCGCCGTTATCCGGGCAAGCGATTACATCCTCAATCCTTGGAATCCAATGTTCCCTTTCCGCATCCGTTACCACATCCAATAAGGATTTACCACTAGCCAAGGAATGTTCCAACTGTTCCTTCGCCTTTCTGTTTTTCCGGTTGAAATAAGCGGAAAAGATAAAGGAGGGTGTCCTTTTGGAATGAAGTAAGTTCTTTATTTTTCTAGCGGTACTGGGCATAGGCAATTAACTAAATTCCTTGGTGGTGAACATCATGGTAAACCAGAACATTTGATGCATGAAATTCTCGGCGGTAAGCCCGAATATGATGATACAAAGAAATGCCGTGATCTTAAACCGGGACATGAGCCGTTCGTTTGCGGATTCCTGTTTTAAGACCAATTTTTGGATATGCCTTTGAATTGTTAGTATGATAAAAATCAAAAAGAAAATTAATCCGGGCGCGCCATAGTCCGCAAGGATGGCTAGCATATCATTATGGGGTGACATATAGTAACCCCGATTCACCATGTTCATGATTAGGACGTTCGGTTCATTTCCGTAATACTCGGAGAAATTTGCCTTGAATTGACCAATGCCTAGACCGGCATATCCCCTATCCTCCAAAACACGAAAAACCCCACGCCATACCGGCATACGAACATCCTCCTCACCTTCCAAACTTCTTTCCAAACGCTCGACCAAAAGCGTGGGCGCACTATCACCGAATTCCATGGAAATTCTTCCGGACAGGAGAATAAACCCGATAATCCCGGCAAAACAAATGACCAAGAATTTCCGGTAAATCGTAGAGAAAAGGAATATTGGAAGTAGGATAAACAGAAGCATAATGAGTCCTGTACGACTGGCTTCCACATTGAAAACAGTGAAAAGGAGAAAGGCAAGTAAACCATGCCCCACCAAAGCCCAAGGTTTTGAGATTTGATTCATGCGGAGTAGAACGTAGGACATAGCGATTACGATACCGAAAGCCACATAATTCGGGTTATCCGTAAAGCCGGGTTGGCGACCCAGTCGTCCCAAACCAAAGTACAGGAAGTATATGTAAACACAATTCCCTAGGATACCACCAATAAACCAATGCAAGATTTTCCGTCCTTGCTCCTTGGTAAAAGGCATCTGTTTGAATACAAAAAAAGTAGCGACATGCAGCCCTGTTTGGAATATATCATTCATGAACAGCCCCATGTTGAATATCTCCGTTATCATCCGGTAAGCGGAAACGATGAGCCCATAAAGAATAATCCCATAGAGGAACCAATCCGCTTTTTCGCTCATGTTGATTTCCAAGCCCTGCTTGAAACATCGAATCACATAGACTCCGATGATCAATAAAGATAGAGTACGGAAAGGCTTAAAAACGGTATCAATATCCAAGGCATACTCCAATATCAGCTCATAGGGCATGGAAAAGGCGTAAGCACAAAACAGGTAAAACAACAACCTGTCAATCTTGATATTTATCGCCCATTCAGGCATGACCGGATGGTTCGTTTTTCTGGAGGATATGATGCATTGCCGCTCTTACCCGCTCGGTAGAATTGCCATCATTGGAAAGACATTGCTGTTCTATCGCATATTTTCTCTCCTTGCTTTTTCTAGCCGGATCATTGACATAAGCAAGTATTTTCTCCTTTAACTCCGCGTAGGATCGGGAAACATCCACACCGCCCAAGCCCACGAATTTCTTGAGGTGGGTATAATCCACCAATCGTCTGGCGGATTTCCAATAATACAATTCCTTATCAGCGTCAAACGAGGTTAAGATTACCGGCTTATCCATCATGAGGGCATCAATGGAAACGGTGGAACCGGAATTCAAGCAGATGCTACAGCCTAAAAGCAATTTGGAAAGATGATCCATATCCGATTTATCCATGCTCCAACGGACATTGCTTTTTACCAGTTTGGGATAATCCACGGCTACCCGTGAACTAACAATGGCATCCAGCCTACCTATCCATCTTTTATCCGCCATTGCCCCTTGGACATTTTGGGGATGCGGTCTTACGATCAATTGCATTTCCCCGAAATTCCCTTGATCAACTTCGGCGGCAAGCCACTCCACGATGTCCATTTCATGAGGCGCGAACCTAGGGGAACTCATTGCCACGAAAATGTAGGGAAGCGTGGGATTCAGACCCAATTCCTCAACTACATCCTCATATACACCTTGCTTCTTGATTTTGATGTGATGATCAAAATGCGGAACGCCACACACTTGGATATTTTTATCCTCGATGTCATAATATTCCTTTGCCTCGGAATACATGATATTGCCCCAAAGGATGAATTCATCCGGGATAACCGGGAATATGCCCTTGCTGGTAATATTATCCCAACTCAAAAGATGAATCAATGTCCTAACGCCCTCCTCCTTGGCAGCGAACATAAATTTTGCCTCCAAGAAGTTTACGGGATATGTTGACACCATCAATTTGGGTCGTAATTGCTTAACCAATTCCGTAGCCCTTTGATCCACCAAGTAGGTTTTTTCCTTTCGTTTAAATCGCTCACGAATGCCCGGAAAGTACTTGATGAGTCTTGAAATGGGATAATAAATGAATGGGCGAATCCTCTTCCAAGGATGCTTGGATTTGGTATACCAAATGCTATACAAATGCTTCTCCCAAAACACGGGATTGCTGTGCATATCCTCTAAGTAATACATCCGTTTTACGCCGTAATCATCATCCCAAATGGTTTGGGTAATTCCGGGATCATGTACTTCGATATTCGGATGGACGGATAATTCGGCAAGATTGGAATCCTTGGCATCGGGTGTAATAACGGCTATTCGTAAACCATCTTCGGCTAGTTTAAGGATGAGTCCGGTTTGAAGGAGCATCCTAGCGGCAAATCCATGGGAAATGACGTAGCAAATGTCAATATGTCCCTTGGAATCACCCATTACTTTTCTTGGTGATTTTTATATAATCCTCCGCCATTTGCCAATCCTCCATCGTATCGATATTGATATTCGGGGAGTCCTTTATTTCATAATATCCAATGATATCGCCGTACAATGATTCCTGCTCCAGAATCATTTCCGAAAGGGTAATATAAATGGCACCATCACGGTGATATGCCTTAGGAAGCTCCTGCCTCCTTGGAATCAGGTATTTTTCTCCCGTGGATATCCTTAAGTTCTGTTTTTCGTCCTCAAAAAACACCCAATTCGGGTTATAAGTATGAGGTACTTCCCTTACGGAAACAAGGCTATGACAGGTGGAAGAACCAAATTTTTCCAAAGCGTTCCTTATATCATCGCCGCTACGAAAAGGAGTGGTCGGTTGTAGCAAACAAAGCGCATCAAAATGCTCACCATTCTCCTTGAACCATTTCATGGCATGAATCACGGTATCCAAGGTTGGCGAAGCATCGGATGCAAGTTCTTGGGGGCGAAGAAAAGGTACTTCAGCCCCTAAGGATTTTGCGATTCCGGCGATTTCCTCATCTTCCGTAGAAACCACCAAACGGGTAATAACACCGGAAGCTTTTGCGGCATCAATGGTATATGATAGCAAGGGCTTACCGCCCAATAACTTGATGTTTTTCCTAGGAACACCCTTGGAGCCACCACGTGCCGGTATGAGCCCGAGCACCCGCATTAATATTGTAGCACCTTGGTGAAAGAAAGGGGAACATCCACCAATAGATCCGCGATTCGTTTTCCGGCTTTGCCGTCACCGTAGATTTGATCCTTATCATAATGCCCCATTTCCAAATGCTTGTGGATGGCATTTTGGATGGCGGATTTGTCATAATGAACATCGATGACATTCCTACCACGCTCGCGCCCGTTTTGCCTAGTACCAATGTTCACTACAGGTACGCCCATATAAGCACACTCGCGGATTCCCACACTTGAATTGCCGATAAGGCAACGGCTATTTTTCAAGACCTTCAAGAAATCATGGGGTGCCATGTTCTTGAAGAAATGCATATTGGGTGGTTTATTAATTTCCCGGAAGGAACGAATGGCATTGGAAGTACCATCGGAACCGGCATCCACATTGGGCCAAAACCAGAAGGTAGGTAAACCCAATTCGTACACCGCTTCCAAGGTGAGTTTGGCTTGTTTGCGGGAAGCCTCATATTCCGTAGTAACGGGATGTTGCATCACCATAATGTACCCGTCCTTGATATCCGGAGCCGTTCCTACGCCACCGTATTTTTTATAGGGATCAAAATCAAGGGAATAATCTTTCAATACATCATCCGCCAAGTCGATGGAGGGACAGCCTGTTTGAAAAACCGTATCCGGTTTCTCCCCCATTTTTATAACCCGCTCCTTGGCTTTTTCGGAGGCTACCAAGTGCAAATCGGAAAGTTTTGTGATGGCGTGGCGGACTTTTTCGTCGATATTACCGGTTACCTCACCGCCTTGGATATGGATGAGCGGAATATTCATGTACGAAGCCGCGATTGCCGTGGAAATCGTTTCAAAACGATCCGCGACGGTAATAACCGCGTCCGGTTTCAGGTTTTCAAATACGTTGGTCAATTCGATAATCCCCAAGCCGGTTGTTTTTGCCTGAGCAATTAGATTTCCTCCTTCAAGAACATTGAAAACACGCGCCGCAATCCGGAAACCATCCTTTTCCATTTGGGTAGCGGCATTGCCGTAACGATTCAATAAGGCGGAAGCGGCAACTACCAGATGAAGCTCCAAATCCGGATGCTCATCAATCGCCCGTAAGGCGGATTTGATACGGCTGTAACTCGGTCTTGCCGTTACCACCACGCAAATTTTCCTTTTTTCCTTCACCATCGATTAGTTGATGTCATCTTCCCTGAGAAAATCGTAACGGGTTTTTCCTTTATTCAATCGCTTACCGATAACGGATTCAAAAACCGAAGCGGAAATACCCTGATCCGCCGGTTTTTTTGCCTCTAAATCATCAAAAGAGAGAACATGTCCTTGGGGTAAATCCTTGTTTACCGCCAATGCTTTACCGAAGATTTTTTTCAAGTCCTTATAAGGGCTTAAGTCATCCTTATTAATCGGATTATCCAATGCTTTTTCAATAAAACGGACGGAGCGTACCAATTCCGAAACTTCATCTATGGTCAAGGAAGAAGAAGCATCCGGACCGAACATCCGACGATCGAAAACAGCATGGAATTCCAATAATCCGGCACCCATTGCCACCGCCGCAATACCCGTAGCGATTTGGGCGGTATGTTCCGATAAGCCGATTGTATTATCCGGATATCGCATCATCATTTCAAGGATGACATTTAATCCGATTCGTTCCGGTGGTGTTGGGTATGCGGTTGTGCATTGCATGATGCTGACCTCATTGCCGTAAGGCTTTAAAAACTCCAAAGTCTTGTCTATTTCCTCATAGGAAGACATCCCCGAAGAAAGGATGATGGGTTTGCCCGTAAGGGCGATTTTCTTCAACATGAGGAAATTGGTGGTTTCCCCTGAGCCTATTTTATAGCGTTTCACCCCTAAATCCTCTAGCAAATCAACAGCAGCCAAGGAGAAGGGGCTCGACATGAATTCCAAGCCTACCTCATCACAATGTTGCTTGATTCCTTGCCATTGTTCAGGGGTAAATGACATACGGTGCCAATAATCGAAACGGGTTTTATCCTCGTAGGAAAAATTGATGCGGAAGGGTTCCTCGTAAGAACTTTCCGCCTCCGCGATATGCGTTTGGAATTTAATGGCATCCACTCCCGTTTTGGCAATGGCATCAATGTAGGAATGAAGAATTCCTAGGCTGCCATCATGTGCCTGCCCAATTTCAGCAATGATGAAGGTATGTTCTTCCATGCTATTCATCCTCTAGGTAATAACCTGCCTTTTTACCGTAATAATAACCGCCGCTACCATAGCGTCTGCCTTTGTTTACGCCATTGAAAACAATGTGTGCCTTATCCAATTCGCCCTTGTCGTACATATCCTCCAAGTGGCGAATCATTTGGCGTTTGGTCTTTTTATAATGAACCACCACCATGATACTATCCACGAATTTACGCATGAGTAGTGCATCGGAAACGAGCCCGATAGGTGGAGTATCAATAACGATATAGTCGTATTCCTTTTGTAATTCCTCTATCAGTTTTTCCATCTTTTCCGAGAGGATCAACTCTGCCGGATTGGGCGGTATTGCCCCGCAAACGATGTAGGAGAAATTAGGATGATCGGGGTGTTGTTGGATGATTTCATCCAAGCTTTTCTGGTTCACCAAATAATTGGTGATACCGATGTCTTTTCCGGCGCCGACTATCTCCTTCATCTTGGGTCTACGCAGGTCCATTCCAAGGAGAACTACCTTTTTATCCGCAAGGCTCAGGGTAACGCCAAGGTTCGCCGCAATGAAGGTTTTCCCTTCTCCCGGAACGGAGGAAGTAACCATCAAAACCTGTTTTTCCTTGCCGTGATTCAAGAAATTAATATTGGTTCTAAGCAAACGGAACATCTCGTTGATAGCGGAACGACCACCATGCCGTGCCACAAGGCCGGCTTTTCCTTTTTGCCAAGGAATTTTGCCGAGAATCGGGATTTTCGTGAGGTTCTTGATGGACTCTTCGGAGTCAACCTTATTATCCAAAACAGTGAGGAGAGCCACAAGGAGCAAGGGGAAAACCATTCCCAAAGCCAATGCCGCCGCAAAGATTAATTTCCGTTTGGGATAGATGGCAAAATTGGGTTGTCTTGCCCTATCAATAATCCTTGTTTTTGCGGTAGTAACCGCTTCCGACAATGCCGTTTCCTCTTTCTTTTGGAGGAGGTAGAGGAAGAGTTGCTCCTTAACCGCTTGAATCCTTTTCTTTTCCGTGAGCGTTTTCTCGATTTTAGGAACGCTGCTCATGCTGCTCCGAAGTTCCGCCAAACTCTTTTCGATTTCACGAGTAGGCACCGCCAAATCACGACGGATAGAACGCAAGGTTTCCAAGATCAAATCTTGCTGGGCTTTTACCTCATCCTTGAGCTGAATGAGGGCGGGGTTCTTATCCGTAGCCGTTTGTGACAAACGGTTATATGCCGTTATTTTTTCATTGTATTGGTTGATAAGTCCCATCAACATGGGGCTTTCAAAAGAGATATTGGCAGGGATGGGTTCGAACTTGGAATTATTGACCACCAAGAATTTCTCCAAGGAGTTCAATAGGTTCTTTTGGACTTCGTAATCCGATATTTTTTGGACGGCAGTCCTAATTTCACTGAGGGTGTAATCCATGCTGGATGCCACATCCTCCCCCATGAGTTCGTTGTTACTTTTGTAGTCGCGGATATTTCCTTCCACGGCATCCAATTCCTTGACCAACTCCCTTACCCGTTTGTCAATAAAGACCAAGGTATTTTTCAATACCCGGTTTTCATCCTTTACCTCTTCCTCATTATAGATATCAATGAGTTTATTGAGAATGTCGCTGGTTCTTTTAGGAACTTGATCCGTAATGGTGAGTTGAAGAACACTAGACATATGCTGATCCCCGACGCGCTCAACCCGTAGACGTGAGGAATAATAAAATGCCGCATTTTGAGGTTTCCTGATTTGAAGTTTATACAATCCTTTAAGGATGGCAATTTTTTGGTTCCTAACGATGGTAAAAGTCCCGCTACCCTTAATGATTTGTTCCCCGAATTTATACCTAACACCTTCGTCCTCGGGTGAGGATTTAAGTAGGAAGGTTTCATAATCCCCTAATTCCACAAAGAAGGAAGGACCGAATAAGGCTTCCGGATTTAGGGCAAAAGTATCCACCAAAAAAGGAGATAGATTATACAACTCCGTCTCCATCACATTCCCGATCCGGATATAATTGATGTTTAAATCCAAAGCCTTCACGGTCTTTTCCATTAAGGAAAGGGACTTTAGGATTTGGATTTCATTATCCATGCTTTTTCCTCCACCAAGACCGTAGTCGGAAAGGAGAAGTTTTTGAGTGGTGGTAGTCCCACTTCTTCCGGCATCCTTGATCAGAAGTACCGCCCTGGAGGAATACTCGTAGGTAGCGTACCTGAGATACATGTATGCCGCACCATAGGCAAGTGCGCCGCAAATCACGAAGAGCCACCAGAAGGAAAGCAGTTTCCAGAAAAACTTCCCGAAATCCAAGCGGATGACGTTATTGCCGAGTGATATTTTATCTTTTGTTTCCAAGTAATATTCAGGGATTAGTTACGCGCTACCGTGAAAATGAAAATCAAGATAGAGATACCCGTGGATACCCAAGTAGCGATTTTAGTGGTGGCGTCCGGTGTTGAGTTCTTGATGGATTTATGGGGTCTTACATAAACGATATCGTTTTGTTGGAGATAGTAATAATCAGAGTCGAAAACCTCAGCCGTATTGAAGTTTACGTAACCGAATTCCCTTGAGCCGTCCACTTCCCGTACAATCATGATGCTGTCCCTCCTTGAATATTTGGTAAAATCACCCGCTAGGGTAATTGCCTCAATAATGGTCAAACGATCATTGGTTACCTTGAATGTTCCCGGGTTGTTTACTTCCCCATTGATATTTACCTTGAAATTGGAAAGACGCGCTTCCACGATTGGGGGATTCTTGAAATAAGGATTCAGTTTTTCCAATAAGGCGGCTTTTGCCTCCTCGATTTCCAAGCCCTTGACATCTACCTTCCCGATGGTCGGAAATTCAATGAAGCCATCCCGATTCACCAAATATTCTTGAAAACCTTTAGCGACATCATCTTGGGAAGCACCCATCATGAACGGTGCGAGTGCGGCTGCATCCACGCTACTTATACGGATACTAATAATATCGTTGGCTTGGATTTTCAGGGGTGAAAAATTCTTGATTTCCTGCTTTCCGGTTGGGATAGCCGTCTCGTCAAAATTGAGGTACGTCCCATAGGAACGGCATCCTGACAATAGGAAAATAATCCCCAAGGAAAATATTAGAAATGTGGTGCGTCTCATAATTATTGCTTGTGTGGCTTTTGGGTATTAATCCGTAAGGACGGGCTGATTCAAAGTTTTCCGGATTAGTTTTTCCAAAACCTTATCCGTTTTGTAATCCTTACAGATTCTATTCATCCTTTCCATGTTTTGGGCATAACTAGGATTTGATAATACTTCCTCGATGGCATTCGTGATATCATCCACCGAATCCGAATCCTTATCCCGCATAGTTCCCAATTTATGAAAATGTACTCGGGCGGCACAGCCGTTTTGGTCTGATTTCTTGCCGGAGTATACCAACATGGGTACCTTCAAACAAAGACATTCATTAATCGTATGGATTCCCCCGTGGTTGATTGACAAGTCCGCGTTCCTTAAAACGGTGAGTTGCGGCGCATAGGAAAAGAGGAAAACATT
>JAHDDF010000555.1 GCA_020629475.1 Saprospiraceae bacterium | reverse complement strand
ATCCTATACAATTGCCAATTGGTGGAATATTCCGATGATTACGTGTACGTCCATACCAATGGAGTTCCTTCCTACACCACGGGACCGTTTAACGACGGTAATCCTTCCCAAGCCTCTAGTCAAGACGCTATTTTCAGAGTGCCCAGAAATCCTACGGCAAACGGTGGTACGCCCATTGAAACCAATCCCGGGAATATCGGAATCTTTATCAATGGTGTAGCGCTATTTGATTGGCGTGACGGCGTAGCTTGGAATCCACAAACCAATAGCATTTGCGGAGGTCCGGGAAACCCGCCTTGTCCGGGTGGCATGATGGCGGAAATGGACTGGAACCGTGATGCCATTCCTGCCGAGTTAGCGGGTTTTGATTGTTCCAAGGGACACCCCGCGATGGGTAATTATCACCATCATCAAAATCCTTCGGCTTTCAAGTTGGATTTACAAGTGATTTCGGATATCTGTAACCTCTATGATGCCGAAGGTTTATACGTGATTAATCCAAGTGAGCATTCCCCTCTAATTGGCTATGCTTATGACGGTTTCCCCATTTACGGTGCTTACGGTTACGCCAACACGGATGGAACAGGCGGGATTACCCGTATAAAATCAAGTTACCAATTAAGGAACATAACCGTACGTTCCACCGCTCCGGACGGTACGCCTACGGACATGGGTGCCCCCATTAATAATGATTATCCTTTAGGGTATTTCCGTGAGGATTACGAATACGTTGCCCAAACGGGTTCCGATTACTTAGATGAGCATAACGGACGATTCTGCGTAACGCCGGAATATCCCGAAGGAACATACGCGTACTTCGCAACGGTTGACGAAAATCATAATTCCGCATACCCTTATGTTGTGGGACCTACCTTCTACGGAAATGCGCAAAATATATCCGTGAATTCCGTAACGGAACCTACTACGGTTTATGAACCGATTAATACAAGCCTTACGGAAACGGAATTCAAGCAAATGGATATTTCCGTATTTCCTAACCCCGCATCGGATTTAATTGCCGTACAGGTGGAGGGCTTGGTGCGCGAGGAATTAAGCTTGGAATTGTTGGACGTAACCGGAAGAAAAATTCAGGAAACCATTATTCCCGCAGGAAGTACGATAGGATACTTTGATGTACAAACGGTATACGAAGGAACCTACTTGATCCAAATACGGTCAGGAAATAATGTGGAATCAAGAAAGGTTTTGATCGCTAAATAGGTGTTCTGTTATGGAAGTTTTTTAAGAAATATCCATAAGAGCCAAGTGGGTGTTTTGAATTACTTCGGAGAGGATTGAAATTTCAATCCTCTTTTTTTATTGCAATAAGGATTTATTTCCTTCCGCCAGTAAAAAGCCCGGGGAGATTTCCAATGCTTTATCGAACAAGGAAAGCGCTTGGGCATTTTCTCCTTGGTCCTTTGCAATAGTACCCTTGATATTGTAAATAGCGGCCTCCAAGGGGACGCTTTGCGATTGTTTGTTAAAAGCCAATTTTACCGTTTTGGCTTTAATGCTTTCTAATTGTAATAATAAATCACAACTTTCGTCGGATTCCTTGAGCCGTCCTAATTCATATTGAAGGGTGGCAAGGTCATATAAATGAAACGGATCTTCCGTAAGCGGAAATAACTCCTCGTAGGCTTTTACCGCCTCTTTTTTATTTCCGATTTGCTTGTATGCCGCCGCGCGTATTTTTTGCGTAAGGACTTGGTCGTGACCCTTGTCCTTTATCCTTTCATCGGAAATTTTGAGGGCTTGCTCAGGGGAACCCGTGGCAAGGTAGAGTACCATCAAGGTATCTTTCCAATGTTTTAAATTTCCGTCTTCCGCAAGGATATCATGAACGGAGTGGATGGCTACTTGGTAATCCCCGTATTTTACGGCATTGGCGTATGCTTTTTCCGCTTTTTTTAATGTGGATTCTTGGGTGGAACACGAAATAAAAAAAACGGTGGGGATAAAAGCTATTGTGAATATTAATATGGAACGCATGCTAATTACCTAACAATCACCATGCTAGTTTTTGCGATATTTCGCTCCTGCTTTATTAGCAATGTGTAAAAGCCTGAGGGAAGTGCGCTTGTTTCTAGCTCAATTTTTAAAATTTCTTGGGAAGGTAAATAAATTTCTTTGTGCAATAATTTAATACCTGTATCGGTGTATAGGATTAACTCACCTATTCCCTCATTTTCTGAGGAAAGACTTACGAACGCGTTTCCTTCAATAACCGGGTTAGGGTAAACGGAAAATACGTTTAGCTCCCCCAGTTCTCCCGTTTGTACGGATATGATATCGGATAACTCCGTATAACCGTCGAAATCCACGGTTCTTAATCTGTAATAATAAATCCTGTTGGGTGCGGCGGTTTC
>JAHDDF010000554.1 GCA_020629475.1 Saprospiraceae bacterium | reverse complement strand
GGACTAAGGAATTCTTTTGTTTTCATTCTTGCCAATTAATCGGTAATAAAAGAAGATGCAAATGATGAAGCAATACAAATTGTAATCGCTTCATTCGAATCCATCTTACATCTTATATCTTTCGTCTTACATCTATCAAAAAGAAAACAAAAAAAACGGAAGGCGGATGACCCCACCTCCCGTCGTCTATAATGCACGTTGCTCATGCCTATGACTAAGATTCTTTCGCTTCATCCCGAAGCGCTCTCCTAAGGATTTTTCCTACGTTCGTTTTCGGCAACTCATCACGGAACTCCAATGCTTTGGGCACCTTATAACCCGTTAGGTTTGCCTTACAGTGGGAAATGATTTCTTCTTGGGTAAGGCTCTTATCCTTTTTAACCACGAAGACCTTCACTACCTCTCCTGATTTTTCATGAGGAATACCGATGGCTGCTACCTCCATTACTTTCGGGTGACCCGCGATCACTTCCTCGATTTCATTCGGGAATACATTGAAACCGGAAACCAAGATCATGTCCTTTTTGCGATCCACGATTTGGAAGAAACCGTCCTCGGACATCATCCCGATATCACCGGTACTTAACCAACCATCCTTGATAACCTTGGCGGTTGCCTCGGCGCGGTTGTAATATCCTTTCATGACTTGGGGACCCTTTACTTGGATTTCCCCTACTTCACCTACACCAAGAACCTTGCCTTCCTCGTCGGCAATGCGAACGTCCGTAGAGGGTACGGGCATACCGATTGTCCCTAGGCGACCTGAGCCGTCAATGGGATTGCACGTTACTACCGGAGAAGCCTCGGTCATTCCGTAACCTTCGGCTAGGAAGCAACCCGTAAGTTGTTGCCATTTTTCCGCTACCGGTTTTTGGACTGCCATACCGCCTCCTACGGAAGCCTTTAGTTTGGAGAAGTCCAATTTTTGGAATTCCGGATCATTTTGAAGGGCGTTGAAAAGGGTGTTTACGCCCGTCATCAGGGAAACGTCATAACGTTGGAATTCCTTGGTGATGGAGCTTAAGTCCCTAGGGTTGGTCACCAATACGTTCAAGGCGCCCATGGTCATCATCGCCAAACAATTCACCGTGAAGGAGAAGATGTGGTACATGGGAAGCGGTGCTAAAGCTACCTCCTTGCCTTCCTCCAAGAAAGGTTTCATGGTAGCGTAGATTTGGTGCATGTTGGAAATCAAGTTCCGATTGGTCAACATGGCTCCCTTGGCTACACCCGTGGTTCCTCCGGTATATTGAAGGAGGATGGTATCATCCGGGGCACCGGCGGGGCGCTTCACCGTAAATTTCTTTCCTTGCTTAAGGGCTTCCTTGAAATTCACCGTATTCGGTAAATTAAACTTAGGGACTCCGCGTTTTACGTTCTTGACTACAAAATCAACCATGCTTCCCTTGAAGAAGCCCAGCATTTCACCTACTGATGTTACGATGGTGGTTTTGATCTGCGTGTCACCGATGATTTTCTCCAAGTTGGAGGCAAAATTGGCGGCAATTACGATTGCCTTCGCGCCGGAATCCGTGAATTGATGACGCATTTCCCTTGGGGTGTACAAGGGGTTGGTGTTTACCACTATCAAACCCGCGCGTAATGCACCAATCAATGCGATGGGATATTGTAATAAATTGGGCATCATCAAGGCAATCTTATCGCCCGGTTCCAAACCACGGGATTGAAGGTAAGCCCCGAATGCCTCGGACATCTTATCCACCTCCTTGTACTTGATTTCCACTCCGAAATTGGAGTAAGCCGGAAGGTCTTTCCAGCGCTTTAGGTTCTCATCGATCAAGTCAACGAGTGTATTGTGGGAATCGGGATTGATATTGGCAGGGATACCGCCCGGATAATTGCCGAGCCAAGGTTTGTTGTCCGCCATGGTAATATTCGGATTTTTAGTTTGTTAGAATACGGAAAAGCCCCAAGAGGGGCTTAGGGCATAAATTTAAGAAAAGAAGGGGAATGAAAAGACGTTAGACGCTAGATGTTAGACTTTAGATTTTCTAAAGAGGAGCAATTGTCTTTAAAATGGTTTTCAGACATCCATATTTATATGCAAGAAAATGATGGGGTGAAGCAAAGGACAGAAAAATCTAACATCTAACTGTGCTAACATTTGAACTTAAGGACAAAAGACTTTTAAAACCAGGAGGAACCAAGCAAAAAGCTTTTATGCTACGCACCTTTGGCGCTTGATTTATTCTCCCATCCTTATTCGAATAATGGATTGCCTCTCCGAGGCAAAAGCCTAATTTAGAGAATATCCTTAAGATTATTTGTCATTACAATTAAGACCTAAAGATCAATTCGACCACTAAGAAATATATTTACCCGAACTTAAACAAAGTAGGAGCTACTTATTTAC
>JAHDDF010000063.1:13291-15036 GCA_020629475.1 Saprospiraceae bacterium | reverse complement strand
CCTTGATAACACGCAACATTTCAAGGATAACGGCTACGCCGCTACCGCCATCATCCGCACCAATCACGGGTTCTTTTTTCTTGTACAAGGTCTTATCTGCCGTAAAGCGCGTATCCCAATGCGCAAACAAAGCGATACGCTCCTTGGCTTCCGGGTTTATTACCCCGATGATGTTCTTTCCGGGAACCGTTCTTCTGTTGTATAGTTTTGTGGAAAACTCCTGTACTTGGGTTTGTGCACCGTGCCGCTGTAACTCATGCACTAGCCACTCCGCACAAAGCTTATGCTCCTGGGTTCCGGGTACGCGCGCGCCGAAGGCGACCTGCCATTCAATGTAGGAATAGACGGAATCCGGATTTACCGTTGGAGGAGGAACAAATTCCTTTGGAGGCTCTTCCACGATAACCGGTGTAGGTTCCGGGGCGCCGCAGGTTCCTGCAAGAACAACCAGTAAAAACAGAAAGGCATACCTCATTCTACTAAGCGTTTATCTTTTCCAAGAACTCCGCCTCGGTCCAAATTTCAACCGTGCCCAGTTCTTGCGCCTTCTTCAGTTTGGAACCTGCCTTTTCACCAACGACCAAGATGTTCAATTTGGAACTTACGCCGGAAAGTGCTTTTGCCCCTAAACCAACGGCTAGTTTCTTTGCTTCGGAACGGCTCATTTCCTGAAGGGAACCGGTAAACAAGATCGTTTTTCCGGAAAGGATACCATCCTCAATCGGTTCAGGTTTTTTATCGTCCTCCGTTTGGGTAAGATTTACGCCTAGGGTTTCCATTTCGCGCAAAAGCGCCACATTCCTTTCATCGGAAAAATATTCAATGACGTTTTGTGCCAATACCGGTCCGATGTCCTTGATTTCCGTGAATTTCTCCGCGTCCCAATCCGCCAATTCCAAAACATGCCCGATTTCTCCGGCAAGGATTTCCGAAGCACGTTTTCCAAGGTGGTGAACGCTTAAACTTTGCAATACTCTCCTTATCGGGTTTTTCTTGGCAAGGTCAATCGCATCCTTAAGTTTAGCCGCGGAACGCTTTCCGAATCCTTCTAAATCCGCAATAGCCGCATAATCCAAGCGGTAAATATCCGCCAAGGACTTTAGCCAACCCATTTGATGGAAACGCTCCACGTAGGATTTCCCGAAACCATCAATATCCATCCCTGATTTGGAAACGTGGAATATCATACGCTGGATATCTTGGGCGCCGCAAGTACAATTCGGGCATCGCCAAGCCGCTTCGCCTTCCACGCGGATGAGTTCTACTTGTTCTTCTTGATTAATGGGGCAATGCTTAGGGAAAACAATGGGTGTTTCGGTTCCTTCCCGCAAATCCTCCATCGCTTTTACGATGTATGGGATTACGTCACCGGCACGTTCCACCAAAACCGTATCCCCGATTCTTAGGTCCTTACTCGTGATAAAATCCTCATTATGCAAGGAAACATTAGAAACGGTAACTCCCGCCAATTGGACAGGCTCCAACTTCGCCACAGGCGTAATGGAACCAATTTTCCCTACTTGATACTCTACATTCAAGAGCTTGGTAGTAGCCTGTTTCGCCTTGAATTTATAGGCGATTGCCCAACGCGGGTGATGGCTGGTAAACCCGGCATCCTCTTGTAAGGCGAGGGAGTCCACCTTTACTACCATCCCGTCAATTTCATAAGGATATTCCTCGCGGTGTTCCGCCCAATAGGCGCAGAATTCCGCGGCTTCTTGGATATTTTTACAACGCTTGCGATC